>CAZPCT010000019.1:0-23766 GCA_964585325.1 uncultured Candidatus Saccharibacteria bacterium | reverse complement strand
TCCCGCGCCTAAAAAACCGAGCTCCTCTCCAATAATGGCGAAGATGGAGTCGCCTATAGACTCGGGGAGGTACTGGTACTTTTGTACGCTTTTCCCTAGCCCCCTCCCCACAAAGCCGCCAGATCCTATAGCAATGAGCGCCTGGTTTATTTGGTATCCCTCCCCTTGCGTATCCTGCCCGGCCGTAAAGGGTGCCATGATGCGTGAGACACGTTCAGGGTGCATAGCTACAAGTATGCCCGCAAGCACCGCACCTATAAGGATTACCACCAAAACAGCCTTCATGCGGGCGCCCGCCACAAAATACATAATAAGCCCCGAAGCCGCTATAACGGCCGCAGTGCCTATGTCTGGCTGAAGCACCACCAGACCACTTACCACCCCGGTTATGATGAGAAACGGGAGCACAGAGCCGGAGGAAGAGGTTTTGAGCTTATTCTTGTCCAGCCAGCCGGCAAGGTAGAGTATGAATGTCAATTTAGCAAGCTCGCTTGGCTGGAACGAAAAACCGCCAATCTGCAGCCAGCTACGCGCCCCGCCTGCGCTGTAGGAAAGCTGCGGAATAAAAACAAGCACCAGCAGTACCAAAGAAAGAATGAAAAGTGGCAACGCAAGAACCCTCAGGCGGCGGTAGCCAATGGTTCGTGCGGCAAAAAACAGAAGAAGCCCCAGAGCAAAACCAAAGATGAGCTGGTGTCTGAAGTAGTAATATGACTCACCAAAATTTTGCTGTGAGAGCGGAACAGACGTAGAAAGCAACATAACAAGCCCAAAAACCGCGAGCAAGAACGCGGCCAGTACAAAAGCTCCCCCAATGGACCTCTTTGTTTTTGTTGCCATTGTCCCTTATTTATACAGCACGACCCCGGGTGTTTTTCCTGTATAGGTTCCGTTTTCTACTACACACATACCGTTTACGAACACATCTGATATACCCGTGGGCGACATAAACGGATTATCAAACGTTGCTTCGTCCGTTACGGTGTCCGGGTCAAATACCACTATGTCCCCATACATTCCCTTTTCCAGGAACCCGCGCCCTTTGACCCCCAAAAACGTGGCTGGTAGACCGCTCATTTTATGCACCGCGTTTTCCAGGGTAAGCAGCTTTTTTTCCCGCACATACGTGCCTAAAATGCGGCCCGTGGTGCCGAAAGACCGGGGGTGTGGCAGTTCGCGTACGTCCGCGTGTGCGCGGGCGCTGTATCCCACGCCATTCGTGGCTATCATTGCGTGGGGCCAGGTAACAAAAACCTCAAACAATTTTTCAGAAGCATTTTTAAAAAAGACAATAAGCTGATCTTCAGACGCTATTAGGGCGTTCATAATTACATCTTCCGGCGTTGTGTCTTGGTTGCGGGCAAGGTCAGCTATAGTGCGGCCCATAAGTGTTCGGTCTAGCACAGAGGATGCAATGCGTATCTCATTATATGGATAGGAGTGCGTGCGCATATCCTCCGCTATCTTTTCGCGCAGAGCTTCGTTTCTTAGCTGCTTAAGTAGTGCTCCCCTCCCCCCCTCTGTTGCCCACGCCGGTAACAACAGGTAGAGCGTGCTTGCGCTTACGTCGTAGGGGTATACGTCTATGAACAGGTCCAAGCCCTGTTCGCGGGCTTTTGTCAGTTCTCCCACCGCACGTTCCGCGGCCTCAACAGATTCCTCGCCCTCAATTTTAAAACGGGAGATCTTGCCGCGGATACTAGATTCTTTAACCAGGTCCATAATTTCTGCAAGTGACTCAAAAAAACCAACTCCTTCATCACGCAGATGAAACGAACCTACCCCTTTGCGCTTTGCGGCATCGCGTAGCACGGCTACAAGTTCGCCATGTTCGGCCGCCTGTTCATGGGAATACTCCAACCCAAGAGAGACGCCCCACCCCCCCTCTTTCATACTGCGGCCCAAAAGGGTAAGTAACTGGTCCTGCTCCTTTTCTGTTAATGGACGTGCTGCGTCTCCTGCCAGGTCACGGCGTAAGGTGCTGTGCCCAACAAGTGTAGCCACGTTTGGCCCCAGGCCCCGAACGTCTACCACGTGCAGAAACTCCGCCATGCTTCGCCAATCAACATTGACCCCTGTAATGTTTGTCCATTTCTGTATGGAGGCAAGTGAACCTTTAAGAAGCGGTGCAAGTGATGAGCCTGCGTGTCCTACCAGAACGGTCGTGATGCCTTGCGTGAGCATACTCTCAAGTGTGGGATTTCTGAGTAGCGCGCCGTAGCTGTCTGAGTGGTTTTGAATGTCCACAAATCCGGGAGAGACAATTTTCCCTTCCGCGTTTATGGTCTGGTGAGCCTGTTCACCAGAGAGATCTCCCACGGCGGCAATGCGTCCGTTTGCGACGCCTACATCCGCGCGAAATGCAGCGCGGGAACCTGTCCCGTCAATAACCATGCCGTTGCGAATAAGGGTGTCGTACATATTAGCCCAGAAGATAGATAACAATACCCAGGGATGCCATAACGCCCGCTATAAGCCAGAAGCGCTGTGTCACTTTTGTTTCCGGCCACCCCTTTGCTTCAAAGTGGTGGTGAATAGGAGTTGAGTGCCATATCTTCTTTCCCCGCACCTTCTTTGAGGTCAGCTGAATAATGACGGACGCGGACTCTATCATGGGAATGAACGCAATAAATGGCAGAATAAGCGCCGTGTTTGTAAGCATGGCAATAACGCCCAGTGAGACTCCCAGTGACATTGAGCCGGTATCCCCCATAAAGAACCTGGCCGGGTAAATGTTAAACCATAAATACGCGATGATGGCGCCCACTATGACCGCACAGAGCGTTGCCAGGTCAAACCGCCCCTGCAGGAACGCTATAAGTCCAATTGCGGCAAAAGCGACAAGTAAAATGCCCCCCGAAAGGCCGTCAAGGCCGTCCGTTTCGTTTACCGAAAACGCGGTGGCGACAATGATAAAAATGAATATTGGGATATACCACGCGCCAATCGCGAACGTACCTAAAAACGGTACGAACAATATGTCCCACTCCAGCTTATAGAAAAACCACCAGGCACCTACGGCTGCCATAATGGTGTAGATGCCGAGCCGCTGTTTCATGCTGATACCCCCACCTTTTGGTCCAATGCGCAGAACACCAAAAAGATCATCCGCAAGACCCACCAGAGCCGCAAAAATGAGTACCCCAATGGGGAGTAATGTTTGAGAACGTGAGACAAAATAAAAATGATCCCAAAACGTTTCGGGGAACACTTTTCGCAGTAGTGCCAATAGGATAAGGACCACCACCACTGTCCCCCAAATGATGACACCGCCCATTGTGGGTGTTTCCGCCTTCTTTAAATGAAGAGAGGCAAACACGGGCGTGCCTTCCATGGAGCGGTATTTTCGCAGCCGGTATTTGTAGAGAATGTGGGTCCACAACGGCGTGAGCGCCATAGCAAGGACAAATGCCCCTGCTGAGAGAGAAAGTATGCGGATGACCTCTATTGTTTCTATTCCCATACGTACGCGCTTGATACCCAGTTAATGAGTGTTCGCATATCCCTAAACCGGTCGTCTGAGCCGAGCACAATATAATACAGCTCCCGTGAGCCGTCAGGACTACTCACTACTAACACCATTGACTCCCCTGCCGCGTGTGTATAGCCTGTTTTCCCTCCTACTACGCCGGCAAGCTCTTCAAGGAAGGGGTTGGTGTTGGCAAATGAGTGTACGATCTGCCCGTCTGCGGAGAATGTGGTGAGTGTGGGGTGTGCCAAAATGTCCCATATGTCCCGGTATTCAGGCCGGGTACGGAGACGGTCCAACAGGGTGACAAGATCCCGCGCGGTTGAATAAGCCCCTTCGTCTATCAGCCCTGCCGAGTCCTGAAAGCGCGAGGTGCTCATGCCGAACGACAGTGCTTTTGCGTTCATAAGCGTGACAAAGTTCTTGCCCGTGTATTCCTCCACATGTTCCGCAAGAGCTACAGCAGCGTCATTACTGGACTCTAGAAGGAGCGCCTGCAGGAGCGCCTCTACTGTTAGCGCCTCCCCTGCGCGCAGAGAACCAGCCTCACCTATTGTTTCAACAGCTGTGTCCGAGATGACCACCGGTTCGTCCATGCGGGAGGTATCACTCACAACCGCCGCAGTCATCAGCTTGGTGATGGAGGCAATGGGACGTTGATCCCTCGCGCTATGTTCCCAGAGGGGAGTGGATGAGGCGCTGTCCCACACAAGCGATGCTGCTGCCCCTAGCACGGGCGGCGGTATGTCCACGTTCGGCGTAAGATAGGTCACGCGTGCTGTTTCATCTGCTGCTTGCGTGCGCAGTAGTTGCTCGCTCAGGCGGTTCTTAAAGGCGGTCCTCCCCTCTTCACCGCTGGCAACAAAACTGTATGAGATTAAAAGAAGTGAGACGGCAATGAATCCGCCGAGAATGGCGTGAAAGGTTATTTTGTGGTGTCCTTTATGCATCATGTTTGTGTTCCGCCAGGGAGGACTGGGACGTTGCTATTTCCTCTTGAATAGTTGGCCAATCGGGAAGTTCGTGCGGGCTTGAGAGCCCCAACTCCCTCATTGTCTCAAACGAAAGTTCGTACGTCGCGTCTGTATCTTCTCGCCTTTCATCTATTAAACCACGCATAAGGAGAGAGCGCAGGATATATACAGAGTTGACGCCGCGTATACGTTCTATAGCTTCGCGGGACACGGGGCCGCTATACGCTATGATGGCGAGCACTTCTAGCGAGGCCCGGGACAACTCCTCTCTCTTTTGTGTCTTGAACAGCGTTCCTACAAGTGGGGCCAGTGATTTTTCCGTAACCAGTTGAATACTCTCGTCCTTTTGTATTAGGCGTAACCCACTCTCTTTTATAAGACGGGCTCTGAGTGTTTCTAATGCCTCAAGGACCTCTCCTTTTTTCTTTTTAGTCACACTACAGAGGCGGGACACGCGCACAGGGTCCCCGTTGGCAAAGAGCAGTGCTTCCAGTTGTTTGTCTAAGGTGATCTTAGTCATGTGCGGTGAGTACAATTGTACCAAAGTTATTTTTCTGCCGGGCTGACATTTTCCCCATTCGCACCAGTTCTAGCATGCCAATGAAGTGCACCACCCGGTCCTCGCGCGGTTTTTCTTGTACGTACGTGGTGAAGTCAAGCTTGTTTTCTCCTTTTGTTACACCCAATAAGTGGTCTATGCATACCTGGAGAGAGATAGTTTTTCGTACCGTTGCCTGTGGGATGACGGGCGTATTCAACGCATGTGCGGCAACGTGTCGCGCGCTTTCGGCCAGTGTCTGGAGGGTCAGCCCCTGGGGAAAGTAAAAGACAGGGTCTGTGTCTGCAAACGCAGGGCGGGCGTGGTAGCGCTCTTTGCCGTGCGCCACCGTAGCAAGTTTTTGCGCGGCTGAGCGGTAGGGATGGTACCGCACCAGTTGCTTTTTTAAGTTCTCCAAGTCCCCATCCGTTTCGTCGGTGTCTTCCAAGGACGGGACGAGTTCTCGCGACTTTAGCAACGCCAGGCGCGAGCCTACAACCAGGAACTGTGTAATCTCCTCTAGGCTTCTTTCTGTGAGCGTGGCAAGGTGCGTCAAAAATTGCTCGGCCACCTCAGCCAATGGGATAGTGACCAAACTCAGTTTGCGGGCCTCCACAATCTCCAGCAGGAGATCCAGCGGCCCCTCAAATTGTTCTATTTTTACTTTGTACGGCACACACCCTCCATGGGTTAAGCACGAAATGTAAATAGCGCACTACGAACCGCGGGGCTTGTCGTCTTTCTTTTTCTCTACCACCGTTAGTCCAAGCTCCTTCAGTTGTTCCTCACTTATTTCAGATGGCGCGTCCATCATTGGATCACTGCCGTCTCCTGCTTTTGGAAACGCCATAACTTCGCGGATGTTTGGCTCATTCGCAAGCACCATGACCAACCGGTCCAAACCAGGCGCCATGCCCGCATGAGGCGGTGCACCGTACTGATATGCATGTAAAAGATGACCAAATCGCTCTTCCGTCTGTTCTTCTGTGAGACCCATAATCTCAAAGACCTTTTTTTGTACCGCAGGATCAGATATTCGAACACCTCCGGATGCAAGTTCGTGGCCGTTGCACACAAGGTCGTATTGCTGAGCCGTCAGACTTTCTAGGTCTTTTCCTTGAAGAAGCTTTTCAACATCACTTGCCTTCGGGGCGGAGAAGGGGTTGTGGGCGAAGGTTAATTTTCCTGTCTTCTCGTCTTTCTCAAAAAGTGGAAAATCTACTACCCAGGCAAAGGCCAGAACATTAGGGTCCTCGTTAGGGCGGAGGTCAAATCTATCGTTCTTGTATTTCTCCATGGATTCCTTATAGGTGATTACAGGGAAGGGTTTTTGTAGCACTTGTTTGCCGACACCTTCTGTAATGTGAATCATCATTCCTTCAACCACGTCTAACACGTCGCGTTCTTTAACAAATGACATCTCCAGGTCAATTTGAGTGTGTTCCGGTTGCCTATCACCGCGGAGGTCCTCGTCACGAAGCGCGCGTGCTATTTGGTAATACCGTTCAAATCCAGCGATCATTAATAGTTGCTTGTATTGCTGAGGAGCCTGAGGAAGAGCAAAAAATTTTCCATTCTTGTTGCGAGAAGGAACCAAAAAATCCCGGGCACCCTCTGGGGATGTCTTGGTTAAAAGAGGCGTCTCTATCTCAACGAAGTCTTTACTATCAAGATAGTTTCTAGCAAGTGTTGTTACTTTGTGCCGCAAACGAATGTTTCGCGCCATTCGCTCTCTGCGCAGGTCGAGGTACCGGTACTTCATCCGGAGCTCCTCGTTGATGTCATAGCCATCCGTGTCCAATGGAAAGGGCGGCGTTTCTGCCTTATTGAGCACTACCAATGACTCTGCTTTGAGCTCAACTGTGCCAGTAACAAGTTCTTCGTTTATCATATTAGCTGGGCGTGCCTTTATCTCTCCCTCTATCTCCACTACCCATTCGTTTCTCAGCTCGCCCACCTCTTCAATACCTGCAAAAACAACCTGCAGGATGCCAGAGGCGTCTCTCAGATCAACAAAGGTAAGCTTTCCATGATCTCTCCGGTTATGGACCCAACCGGCAACACGGACCTTCTCCCCTACCTTCTGGGGGGTTTGGGACACTAACAGTCGTTCCATGCGTCAATTCTTAGGGGTTATTATGCTTATTTTACCACATTTCTTCCCATATTTACTAGCAAAACTGCGCTCTTTCCTGCTAGGATTGCTCTAACAAACTTAGGAAGATAATGAAGCTTACCAACTAAAAAGATGTTTCTCATATCTGTCATCCCACTTACGTTTGTCCCCCGCCAAGAAGCGCAGATATTTACGTACTTCTTCTCACGCCCGCTTGAGCGTGGCACGATCGCGGAAGCACCCATAGGCAACCGTACGGCACCGGTACTCGTGCTGGGCTCTGAGGACGTGCAAGAGAGAAAGGCGGAGCTGCGCAGCGCTTCGTTCAAGCTCAAAGGTATTTCTGGGGTACTGAACGAACGGCGGGTGGCGAGCGAAGACGACATTTCTTTCTTTGAGTGGTTGGCCAACTACTACTTTTCCCCGGTAGGGTTTGTTGCCCGCGCCGCCCTTCCTGCGTATTTGCAAAAACATAAAGATCTTGATTACGAATCTGTCGCGCAGTACCGCGGGGACGGGTTTTCCTTTGCCCATACTCAGAGCCCCCTGCGGTTTGCAGAGTACGTAAAGATCATAGAACACCACCTCCCACGGGGGCAGCAGACACTCTTACTTTTTCCTGAAACCCTTGAGGCGGAACGGTTTTTTGAGCGCCTCCCTTCTGTTTTGCAGAAGAGCGCGGTTCTTTGGGCGTCGCAGCGTACTCCTAAACAAGAGTATGTGGCGCGCACCCAGCTGCTTACAGGAGAGACAAAAACGGTTGTAGGGACGCGTGGCGCGGCGCTTTTGCAGCTTCCTTGGCTGGGGGCGGTGGTAGTTGAGGGAGAGGAAAATGATTCGCACAAATCATGGGATCAGCACCCCAAATATGACGCGCGTACAGTGGCGCTTTGGCGGACTAAGACCCACAATATCTCGCTTTTAATGGGATCGGAGACGCCCAGTGTCATGCTCTACGCACGCGCGCAAAAAGAGGGCGTCAAGGTGGCATTTAAAAAGCCGCACACCCGTTCCACTCTTTCCGGGCAGGTACAGGAGGTGCGAACCCACGTTGTTGACTTGAGAGAAGAGATGCAAAAAGGAAATACCTCTCCTCTTTCTGTGCGGCTCCAAAAAGAATTGTCCCAGGTAAAAAATGGTACACAGGCGGTGCTCCTCATCAATCGCAGAGGGGCGTATACCGTGGTGCTGTGCCGGGATTGTGGCCACACGTTACGCTGCAACAGGTGCGATGCCGCAATGGTTACCTTTACACACAAAGAACAGTTAGTCTGCCGTTTCTGCGGCTCTCGCCACTCCATGCCCAAAGCGTGTCCCTCGTGTGGTGGTTCAAAATTCAAAGCGCTTGGCTCAGGTACCCAGCGGGTGGTTGATGAGATTCGCGCGCAGCATCCCCATCTGCAGGCGGAGGTGATGGACAGTGATCACACCCCTTCGCCCCAAGCGCAGCGGGCAGTCTTGGAACGGTTTAAGAACAAAGATATTGACGTTCTGGTGGGAACGCAAATGGTGGTTAAGCCGCGCATTATCGGCGGCGTGCATGTAACGGGGATTGTGAACCTTGAAGCCTCTCTTCTGTTGCCGGAGTACAACGGAGAGGAGCAGACGTTTTTGTTAGCCTCTAAATTACGGAGCATGGCGGCGAATACCTTTATCTGGCAGACGTATCAGCCCGAGCACCCAGTTATTTCCCATGTGGTGGACGAGACATATGAACAGTTTTTGAAAGACACGCTTGCCCGTAGGGAGCAATTCGGGTGGCCGCCGGCAAGCCAGCTTATCATGCTCACATTGCGAGAACGGGACCAAAAAGAGGCCGAGCGCAAGGCGCATGTGCTAGGAAAGAAACTTTTGAAAGTGGTTCCCAAAGGAATGAACGTGTATGACCCGCTTCCCGCGCACACAAGCAAGGTGAAGGGGCGGTATGTGTGGGAGATGCTCATTCGTGCCGACAAGCGCGTTCCCATTACAGTGCGCAACACGTTTTTGAGCTACGTCCCCTCCACGTGGGAGGTTGATGTTGACCCCATTGGCACTATCAATTAACAATTTTTACGTTTCCATTTACAATCAAAGTTCAATGGCCACAAGAGAAATAATTACAGGGAAAGACCATACAACACTGCGGAGTCACTCACAAAAAGTGAAACTTTTTGATACAGATGTTAAAGAGCTGGCACAGGATATGCACGAGACGCTTGCCGCAACGGAAAACGGTATTGGTCTGGCCGCGCCGCAAGTAGGTGTTGCCCTCAGACTCTTTATTATTCACCCCGAATTTGAGGAGGAGGCGGATGGGCATTTGGTGTACGTGAATCCAGAGATAACAAGGACGTCGCGAAAGGAGGTTGAGGAAGAGGAGGGGTGTCTCTCACTCCCAGGTACGTGGCACGTTGTCCCCCGCTCGCATAAGACAACAGTGAAGGCGCAGGACGAGGAAGGAAACATGTTTAAAGTAAGCGCAAAAGGGCTTTTGGCCCGCCTGTTTCAGCACGAGGTTGACCACCTTAAAGGAACGTTGTTTATAGATCATTTGAGTAACTAGAAAAGCCCCGGTAACGGGGCTGGGGCGGATGACCCTTTTGTCATCCGCCGGGTGTGGGGTGCAACTACAGGAGGAGGAAGCTGAGGTCGTCTCGGGGGTTGAACTCCTGCGGGTCCATGGGCGGCCGGAACAGGCGGGCCCCGCTACTACCTCCCAGGTACATGGTGCGTTCATCCTCTACCAGAAGGAACGAGCCCTCGCGCATACCCAGAACGGGCAGGGTGTTGTGCTCGTGATACTCCTGGATTCTCCGTTCCCTCGGCTCGCCCATATGCGGCGGGCCGGTCAGAATCCTCAGGAGGGTTCTCCTGAACCAGCCGTAGGCGGAGGTGGCTTGGTAATGGGGGTTGATCTGGAACGGCACGAGCCCTAGTCCCTCCAGCGATGCGGGCTGGACGATGGGCATGTCGTTTGTCGTTTTGACGGTGGGACATGCCAGGTTCGCCCCCGCTGAGGAGCCCATGTAGAGCATCCCGTTTCTCACCCGTTCGGCGAGGAGATCCCCCAGATGCGCGTCCTCCACCCGCTTCTTGAGCAGGAAGGTGTTTCCCCCGCCCACATAGACCGCCTCGGCATTCATGAGGCGCCGGCGCGGACTCGTGGCGTGGTGGATGGAGGTGAGCTTGAGGCCCAGCACCTTCCAGAACGCGTGTTCCATCTGGCGGAAGTACACCTCACAGTTCTTGAGGGCGTAGGGCACGAAGAGTACCTCTTCCACCCCCAGGAAGAAGTACTTGATGTATCCCGCACTGTACTCCAGCGGGAGTTCATCGGGACGGGTCTTGACGGTGGAGTGAAGCATGAGCTTCATGATAACCTCCGAGGGTTGGGGTGCTGTGGTCTTAATACCACGCTTTATCATATATTGTCAATTAGTGGTACACTGTCAGAATGATAAAAATAGTTTTTTTTGGTACGCCTGAATTCTCTGTGCCGGCGCTTGAGGCGCTTATTGCAGACCCACAGTTTGATGTGGTTGCGGTGGTGACAGAGCCAGAAAAGAAAAAAGGGCGGGGCCAGGTAGAGGCCGCACGCTCCCCCGTTTTTGAGATGGCTTCTAAGCATTCAATACCAACACTTACGCCAAAATCTATAAAGAAGGACGAGGAGGTGCAGAAGAAGATCAACAGCTTTGGCGCGGACGTGTACGTGGTTATTGCGTACGGCAAGATAATACCAGAAGTCATCTTTGCCGCTCCCCCGCACGGTACCGTGAACGTACACTATTCTCTCTTGCCCGAACTGCGGGGCCCCTCCCCTGTGCAATGGGCACTTCTAGAGGGTAAAGAAAAGACGGGAGTGACACTTATGGAGATAGACGCAGAGATGGATCACGGGCGCGTCATAAGTCAGGAGGAGATTGGTATTGAACCTAATGATACGTTCCTAACGCTTGCGCCCCGGCTTAACGAGCTTGGAGTCTCAATACTGACGCGGGACCTCCCTCTCTACGTGGCGGGCAACACACAGCCACAGGAGCAGGAGCACGAGAAGGCGACGTACTGCAAGATGATTACAAAAGAGGACGGGCGGGTTGACTGGACGCAGTCCGCACAGAGTATTTACAACAGATGGCGCGCGTTTGTTGTCTGGCCTGGTACGTACACTTTTGCTGGGGAAACGCGCCTGAACCTAAAGGATGTCGCGCTGGCCACTATGCCGCTTAATTCAGAGACGGGGATGTTGGTTGTGCAGGATAAAAAGTTATATGTGCGCTGTGGCACGGGCCTGCCGGCGCAGTCAGGTGTTCTTGAAATACTGCGTGTTCAACCAGAAGGCAAAAAAACCATGGACGCTACCTCGTTCATAAACGGCTATCACCATCTCTTAGAAAAACCACTTTTATAAACGAAAACGTCGCCGTAAAACCTCCTTTTTTACGGCGACGCTGTTACATGTAATCAGGTAGAGGCACTGGCGTCTCGCCAAGAGCCTCACAAAGAGCAAGATATCGTTCCTGCACTCTCCTTTCAGCGCGGGGTGCTCTGTAGCGTAGGTGGGACCGTGTTGAGTCCCGGAGAGCCCACAGCACCATGCCGTGGATGCGCGGCATCAGGTCACGGTCGGTGTTTGTGCGCGCCCGGTGTATGAGCCCCTCCAGCTTGGTCAGGTAGGTACGGGAGATGTAGATTCGTCCCCTTTGGGCCAGCTGTAACCCTGTAATTTCCACAGGGCCCAGGGCTAGATCGGCGTTGACCGTCTTCCAGTCATTGATTCTGAACCCTGCCTGGCTGATGATCTTGCGGACGAACATGCGTTCCTGTTTGGTGAACGGCCGCTGCGCCGAAAGCACCAGATCGTCCACGTAGCGGCTGTAGCGGATCCCCCTCGGAGCCATACGCTCCAGGATGGGGCCATCCACACATACCGCAGCATACAGGTTGAACAGGTCCAGAGAGGCGCCTCCCCCTGTGACGAGCCCTCGTTCCTGAGAAACGCAGAACGTTTCTAGGAACTGAAGGGCACGGCTTTCAGAGGTCTCTGGGTCAAGCCAGGCGAGTACAGCCGCAAGGCTGCCCAGGCTAATACTTTCGTAGGCGCGTGCCAAATCCGTCTTGAAAACGTACCTCCCCTGCCGGTGAATGGAGACGTGGAGATACGGGGACGCGTTCCTCTTGCCGCCTATGACGGAGGTGAACGCGCGCCTCACACGCTCCTGAGCAAGAGCTATACACCGCTCTTCCTCGGTTTGTGGTGGGTGCGCTTCTTCCGTGTGATCCCGAATGTGGCGCTCAAGACTACGGAGCCTGGTACAGAGGCGCTCTTGTAGCTGCCTCATACCCGGCGTGGGAACGTAGATCCGGCGTGTCTTGAGGGTGTTCCAGTCTTTCTGGAGATATGAATGGAACGTGAAGGGGCCGCAGAGCCCCTCAAAGATATTATCAAAGAGCACAGTGACCACCTCCTTTCACGGTAAAGGGCTGGTGTGGGCAAGGGTAGAGATTGAACGTGGATTGTGGTTTGGCCGTCTAACTACCGGCGCCCTCTACCAGCTGAGCGACGAACCCCGTCTCCCCCCTTCGCTGCCAACGTTCGGCTGGCTGGAGTGCCAAGACGTGGTCGACGCGCGCGGATCTGAACCCCCACGGAGGTCCTCGGAGGTCAGATTCCGGAGGGCTTCTGCAGTGAGCCCCCTACCCTGCCGTGTGAACGACAGGGGGTGTTGCGGTCGTTCTGGTGCGGTGTTTCTGGTGCACCCGCATCTGCGGGGTAAAACCAGGTGCTCATCTCTACCCCCACAATCCAATCCCCAGCGTACCACACTTTGTGCTCTTGTTAAGTGTGGTACTATAGGTGCGATATGCCCAAAGCATCACCTGAACATACGGTACTCTACCGCAAATATCGCCCTGCCAGTTTCAAAGATGTAGTGGGGCAAGAGCATGTGGTGCGAACGCTCAAGAACGCGCTTGCTTCGGGAACGGTAGCGCACGCGTATCTGTTTACGGGGCCACGGGGAACGGGCAAGACAACCATAGCGCGACTTTTAGCACAAGAACTGAACAAAAGCGCAGATGATGCCACGCTTGATCTTATTGAAATTGATGCTGCCTCTAACCGGGGTGTGGACGAGATACGCTTACTTAGAGAAGGTGTGCGCGTGGGACCCACACAGGGCACCCACAAGATCTACCTGGTGGACGAGGCACATATGCTTACAAAGGAGGCATTCAACGCGTTTTTAAAAACGCTTGAGGAGCCACCGCCGTTTGTTGTCTTTGTGCTTGCTACCACTGAGCCACATAAGCTGCCAGAGACGATCATCTCCCGCACTCAGCGGTTTGATTTTAGACGGCTGACACTGGCTGAGATAACAAAAAGGCTTGCGTATTTATGTACACAGGAAGGGGTTGAGGCGGACACAGCGGCGCTGCAGCTGATTGCCGCTAACGCGGATGGTTCTATGCGAGACGCCGAGTCGCTGCTGGGCCAGATCATCACGCTGGGCGCCGGAGAGACTCTGACAGTTGCAGTGGTAGAAGACATTTTGGGGCTTTTTTCACACGCCCGTATAAAAGCATTTGTAGACACACTTCTTTCTAAAGACCGTGACGCGGCGCTTTCGTGGATACAGCAGGTGGTGGACGAAGGACACGATCTTTCCCAGTTTTTAAAAAGCCTCCAGCGTTACTTGCGCAACCTTTTGTTTGTGGACATGAGCGCGGAACTGGCCGAGCGTGTGGCGTCCCAGGTTGATGGGGAAAGCTTTACGGCGCTTAAAGAGCAGGCAAAAAGCACGTCTCCTGGGGAGGTGCGGCGGTTGCTAGAAGGATTTTCACGTGCTCACAGAGAGCTCAACTCCTATCCCCTACAACAAATGGCGCTGGAGGTGGTGATAGTTGAACTGTTGGAATAAAAAACGTTGTTACGTCGCATGCTACGTAACACGTCTGTATAAGCGGAAAGGCGGTGGACGTGGTGTCCACCGCCTTCGCGGTACGTGTGCCGCTTGCGTCGGCTAGCGGGAGTCATGAACGAGTACGTATCCCTCAGGAAGTCCTTTCTCCAGGATTTTCCGTTCTTCATCGGTGAGATCCATAATAGTGGTGAAGCAGTACCGGGTCCAGCCCAGCTCTTCGTCGTCGTTGTCAGCGACGACCTGAATGAGCTTCTGCTTCAGTTCCGTCTCGTCCTTGATGTCCGTAATTTCGTTGCGGAAGAGGACGGCCACGCCTGGATCTTTCGCCTCGATTGCGACCTGGGCAAGGTCTTTTGCCAGGCCTTCGAGGGAGTAGCTAGGCTCTTCCTCTACGTGTGCCGCGAGAGGCGTGTTGTAGAGGTATGAGGGGGCGCAGGCCCAGAAGAGCTCGTAGGCCATTTCTGCCGCCCTCGCCTCGCGCAGGAGCAACACCAGCTCACGGATGGTGGTTTCACTCAGAGCGATGGTGAACGTTTCCACCCAGTCCAACCGTTGTTGAAAGGCGGTTTCTGACTTGGGCATCCCTTTTTCTCCGGCGAGACGAGCAAGCTCGTCATAAGGTGCGTTGTCAGAGTGCGCGTCCATAATCTCCTTTTGGGTTGTTGGCCTCTTGGAGTCTTCGGTGATGCTTGGTCAAAAAAGACAAGTATATTAGAGCATAAAAGCCTTAAGACTTGCAAGTACTAAAAATACGCCTTTGTGGCGTACTCAAAAATATAAGCGCTTTTTGCGTTAGCTATACAAACCACAGAACGCGTTGCGCCCTCCCTCCAACACGGAATTGTCTAGGGTGTTTTCCTTCCGTAATCTCCTTCCCCACTAATATATACGCAAAGGGTTGGAGTTACGCCGACCTTTATATACCTTAATAATACTTTATAGGCTATTTTTTATCAACTGCCGCGTGGATAAAGTCTGGTTTGCGCTGTGGCACTGTTCCTATGGCGCTAAAATATATTGTAATATATCTGGAAATTTGTCGGCATAGAAGTCAACGTTCCAACCCTCGAAATCTTCCCTACTTCTTAGCCCGCTTTCCATCACTGCAATAAACTGCATCCCTGCTCCTTTGGCAGCCATAGCGTCTGTCACGGCATCTCCTATGTACACACACGCTGCTGGTTGAGCCTCAAAATGGCTAAGAACTTGGTCAAAAACACGGGGGTCGGGTTTCCGGTGCTCCGAATTTCCCTGGTGATAGATTTTTTCTATTCGCTGACTTATGGGGTGCGATTCGTGCAAAAGGTGGCGCACCTCCCCGTGTGAGCGGGAAGTCAATAACGCAAGCTTCTTACCCGCTCCTTTAAGTTTATCAAGGGTCTGAATGTTCTCTTTGGAGATGGTGTCTAGGTGGCCGTTATGGACATACCTTTCCACTTCTATCTCAATAAGCTCCATAAATTTTTCGGCATCAACCCCAGGGAGACGATCACTAATAGCCTCTCTGAGAGGTGCTCCCCAGTTCTTTTGGTGTGTTTTACGCGTCATAGGAGGGAGCCTCATCTGCCCCGCAATGTCGTTTTCCAACTTAAAACACGCCTCTTCGGTAAGGCAAAGGGTGTCGTCAAAGTCTATAATGACAATTTTTATCATAAAAAGAGGTGTTGGGACTTCTTGACGAAGTTAGAACTCTTTTACAAGACAAGGATATCAGCTTTGTTGTGTAATCAAAAGATTTGGCGAGGGATTGTGTGAGTTTTGCCAAAAACGAAGACCCCCGCCCGCAGACAGACGGACGGGGATCCGTTGCCCGCAGAGCGGGGGTGAGTTACCACTGCATCTCCTGGTACAGAAGGACCCTGGCCACCTCGGCCAGCAGGTGAGCGTCGTGGTCCGCACGGTGTGGTTTTTCCCGGCTGTCCACCACACCCAGATCCGTCAGGTGTGCGGCCGGGTTTTGGGTAAAACCGCGGTAGAGAGAATCCAGGTCCAACCCTGTCCAGCCAAAGGGTGACATAACCTCCTGGTGAAGTCCGAAACAGAGGTTGATGTGTCCACCGTCAAAGAAGACCGTGTCTGTTACACCCTCTACTTCGTTTTCACCACTGACTTCTTTGATCCACTTCCCGAACCGTCGCATGGCGACCTCAGGTTTCTCGCAGGCGTCCTGCATGAGGCGGAGCACCAGGAACGGATCGAACTCAGGGTGGGTGGGGTCATACCGGTGGTCGTATTTGCGAATTTCCTCGAGGCACTCCAAATGCAGGCACCCCACTTTCATCGCCGCTATCTCGTGCTCGAGCGAGAAGGGCTGGAGCTCTGCATAGAAGACGAGACCGTCTTCTCGTGCCTGTTCGAAGGACGTCTGCTTCCTTGGAACTACGCATGCTCCGATAGAGAGTGTGGGGTGAAAGCCTAGGCGGTGACCCGCAGCTTCTACGTCGTTTGTAATAAAAAACGCAGTCGTTTTCACAGAGAACTCCTTGATGGGGATGGGTAGGATGCTTTGAATAAAATACAATACAACTCATTTGTAGTCAAATACAACAAGTACGCCAACCAACCGTATTTCGTTTGCTTAGCAGTAATAATTTCAAATGTTGGCCATCTCGGGCTAGAGGCGCTAGAACCGCTAGAACCGTTTGACACCTTACTCCGCTTGACCGAATAGCTATCTCAAAATTATTTAAATCGACGCATCACGTGCAGTTACTCTCTCCACTCTCCAATTGGATGATTCTGAGCTCGCACATCCTGAAGTTCGCTATCTTCAAAATCAAAATGAATTGTTGTTTTGAGTTTAAATTTTTTCCCATCAATTGTAGAAACAAAAATAAAAATTGGTTCTACAGAGCTGGCTTTCTTTGTTTTTGCGATGGTAAATAGATCAAACACCTTAATCTTTATGCTCGCATTTGGTTCGATTGCTACAGGCTCCTCACCAATCTTGTTACTAAAGCCTAAGCCTTGAAAGCCCCACACATAAACCGTACTTCCCCCCTGGTTTGATATATGAATTTTTTTACCCTTTGGATCACACGTTACAGTTAATCGCGGTGTGAGGTGTAACCCGAGTAAATTTTCGTTGATTTGATTTTGTCTCTTACCAACTCTAAAAGCTAAGATTGCGGCAATTCCTATTGTAACAACTTCCAAAAGCGCGATAAATCTATCAAAAGTAATAGCCTCGACTAAGTTACTCAATGCACTTCGTGCAAGCTCTAACATGTTGCGGGACCAGGATTCGAACCTGGATTAACGGCTTCAAAGGCCGCTGTCCTACCATTAGACGATCCCGCAATGTGCTGAAAATAACACGATTTTCTTACATTTTCTAGCGTTATTGACGGAACATAGTAGCTCACGTACTCTGAGAGGAGCGTTTTACGGAAATTCAGACACCTTGCCGAAAGGAGGTGAGATAGATGGCGGTGTTGATTAACTGGAAGCGCGCTCACGAGGTGTTCTCTCCCTTGCTTGATGCGTACGAAAAGCTTGACCCTCCGTATGACAGGAGTATCCATACGCTCCCGCAGCGGAATTTCCCCAGCAACCTGGAGGTCGGCACGGTAGAGCACGTGAACTTCCTCTATGTTGAAACGTTGGAAATGCGTGGTGGCCAGAACAGCAACCGGGCATTTGCAAGCATCATTCAGATTTACGAGCGGTACCCCGAGCTCTTCAGGCCCTCCTATGTCGTCAACGGCAACGAGAAGGCGGTGACCAAGAAGATCCTCCGTGCTTTGGAGGAAGAGGGGTTAACACAGAAGGCGGAAGAGATCAGCCGTTTCTGGGCAGCGGGGCTCAAGAAGTTTGAGCTTCACTGGGAGGGCGACCCACGCAACCTCTTCAAGGACGGCCCTGACTACGAAGAGGTTTGCCGCCGCATCATCTGTGACAACGCTCAGTTCAGCTACGATGAGTCGTACGGCTTCCCAGGACTTCAGGAGAAGCTTGTGAGTATGCTCATCTATTACCTGATGGAGGCGAAGCTCATAGAGCCTTTCGTCTTCCCCGTGCCTGCGGACTTCCACATTCTGCGCGTACTCACGGCACACGAGATACTCTACGTGCAAGATGCTTCGTTTGGTGACGACCTTAAACGGTATCACTTGGCGAAGAAGGCGCGGGAGGTGACGACTCGCTACTGTGAGGAGTATGGGGTAAGTCCGGTGGCGTTGGCGGACGTGCTGTGGCTGCTGTCCCGCACGTTTTGCAGGTGGCATCCAGGGAATGCCACTTTGCAACCAGAGGGCTATGATGCGCGCAACACGGTTCTGGTTCCCCTGCAGGTTACATGGGACAGGACGCAAGTGAAGTGGTTTGAGCGCTCATGCGCCATCTGCCCCGTGGAGGCGACGTGCAAGAACAACATTCCCGCTGCAGAGTACTACCGGCGAGGCCGAGTGGTGCTGCGCGGCAGACGGGAAGAGCCGCCCGAGTACCAACAAGATCTGTTTTTTGGAACTTAGCAGGCGCGACGAGAAGGAGCTCGTCGCGCCTTGCGCTTTTTAATGTAGTTTTATTCCCATGTTATGCACCTTTCCACAGTGCGTGATTGGGGCAGCTTGATATAATACGAGCAGTTCCATTCGTCCCCGGCAGTGTCCGGGGTATCTCTCTGTCTACCCTCTGGAGGGTACGATGTCTGGAAGCAACGGCACTATCATCGTTGCGTCTGAGACCCCGGTTACCTTCCTGGAGGCTCAGATGTTGGTCTGCCCACCAGACGAGCTGTGGCGCCTTTTTGACTTCACGCGTCCCAGCGAGGAAGAGGTGTGGTGTCAGATCTTTGATTACCGCAACGGGAAGAAGTTGTGGCCGTACCTAGCAAGTTCTCACGGCCGCGTAATGAGCTTGGGGGGGCGCCGAGGTTCTACGCCCGGTTACATCATGAGCGAGTACGGCGAAGAGGACTATCGCTACGTCTACCTTTCTCAACCGGGTGTGCGTTGGCAGCCGCAGGTGAATATATTGGTGACGTGGATGTTTCATGGTCCCAAGCCCGGTGAAGAGTGGGATGCACACCACATTGACCGCAATCCTCGTAACAACGTGGCGTGGAATCTGCAGTGGCTGCCGAGTTCAGTGAATCGCGGAAACACGAGCAGGAAAAAGTACGAAGTCGCTCCTGGTGTGTTCAAGACGATGTCCGAGCTGACGGACGAAGAGTTCTCTCGAGTCATCCCCTTCTAACTAAGCGCGGAGGTGGACTATGAGATAGCTCCTCTTTGCTCGGGACGGGGCATGGGGGATGTACGCATACCGTGATGGGCCCGCACGACCGGGCGGGCCTATCACACACTATTTTTTACACACACCACGCGAGGCTCTGCCTCGTTTTTACGTGTTTGTGGATAACCTTTGTGTATAAGTTGCGGAGAAGATATATGCCTCCCCCTCTTCCCAACCTTCCTAAACGTTGCTAGGTTGAAGTCACTGAGCAACGGATCAGCGCCCCTTACGTGGGTGACCCCTAATCAGTTGCCCAACTCAACAACCCTACGGAACAGTGGGACGTATCGCCGTATCTGAAGATTCTCTGAAACGAAGACGTAGACTGTCGGTAATTTTTGATTATGAGCACACCGCAACACACATTCATACCCAGCAATGTGCGTGAAAAAACGCACAAAAAGACCACTCCCCTTTCGGGTACGGCTCAGACTTTTCGGCTGCTTATTGAAAATGCAACGGACATCATCACCGTACTGGACGTGAAAGGTACCGTGCGGTATGACAACCCGCGCATTACAGAAATGTTTGGCTATACACAGGAAGAACGTGTAGGGACAAGCGCGTTTGACTTTATTCACCCTGAGGACGTGCAGCGCGTGCAGAAAGTATTTACAGAGCTTCTTACGGAGCCAGACGGCATCCGGTCTGTTGCTTTTAGATACAGACATAAAAATGGCACGTGGAAACATCTTGAATCTGTTGGAGTTAATCTTTTGAGGGACCCAGTCATTGAGGGCGTGCTGGTAAGTTCCCGTGACGTCACCCAGAAAACAGAGGCACATCACGAGCTGCAAGAAAAAGTTGAGGAGCGTACTGCCGAGCTGCAGAAGGCCAACGAGCAACTCAGAGAGGAACACGCGCGTATGGCGTTTTTGGCGGAAGCCGGCGCGCTTCTTTCCTCGTCCTTGGAGTACAGGGAAACATTGCAGAACGTGGCCTCAATGGTGGTCCCTACGTATGCTGACTGGTGCACTATAGACATGGTGGACGAAAAAGGGACATTACAAAAGTTTACCGTGGCCCACAAGGATCCGGAAAAGGTAACATTAGCTAACGCCATTCACGACAAATATCCACCCCGGAAGGACGCAAAAAACGGAGTATACGAGGCGATGCGAACCGGAAAGACACTCTTTGTGCAGAACATCAACCCAGAGATGCTTGTGTCTGTGGCGCAGGATGAGGAACATCTTAAAATGATTCAAAAAGCAGGCCTCACATCTGCTATTATTGTGCCACTTATGAGCGAGGGTCAGGCGCTGGGGGCCATGACGTTTATTCGTTCAGATAAGAAGAACAAGTATGTGGAGGATGACGTTCATTTTGTTGAGCAGCTGGCACATAAAGCCACGCTTGCTATCCGCAACGCCCAGCTGTTCACACAAGCTCAGGAGGAGCTTGAGAAGCGGCGGGTTTTGGAAAGTAAGTGGATGCGTACCTACCGGGAGCTTAACAAGGCAAACAGATTGCTCACGCACCATATTGATGAACTGGAATACACGAAGGAGCAGATGGAGCATGAGAAAGTGAAGGCAGAGGCTATTTTAGAAAGCATTGGTGAGGGTCTGGTGGTGACGGACAACGAAGACCACATAGTGCTTACTAATCACATTAGTGAGACCATTCTCCGTTACCCCCGGGGCGAGATGATTGGCAAGCACGCGGTGGACGTTCTTAAAATGGTGGACGAGCAAGGGGCGCTTGTTCCGCTGGACAAACGGCCGCTGGGGCGGGCAGGAAAAGATCATGTTTCGCACATCACTACCTCTGACAACCGTTATTATGTGCGCAGTGACGGCACGCGCTTCCCTGTCAGCACCATTGCGTCCCCTGTCATCCTCAAGGGTAAAATGCGCGGTAAGGTGGTGGTATTTAAAGATGTGACAAAGGAAAAAGAAATAGACGAGGCAAAGAACGAATTCATCTCCATTGCTTCCCACCAACTGCGCACTCCCCTCTCTACTATCAACTGGTATGCAGAGACACTTCTTATGCGGGCCGGAAAGGACGAGGGTGGTAAGAACGTCAAATATCTTAGGCAGATACATACCGCCAACCAGCGGCTTATACGGCTGGTGAACTCACTTCTTAATGTCTCACGGCTTGAGCTGGGCACGGTGGTGATAGAACCCCAACCTACCCACGTGGTGAGGCTTGTACAGGAGGTGGTGGCGGACCTGAAGGGTGACGTGGCGGAGAATCAGGTGGTGCTTAAGGAAGAGTATGAGGAGGACCTACCCCACGTACAGCTTGATCCCCGTATAACACAGATAGTGGTGCAGAATCTTATTTCCAACGCACTTAAGTACATTCCAGAAAGCAGACAAGAGAAGTGGGTGCAGGTGCGGGTGTATGCCGGCGCTCCTCCATCTAGAGGGAAGTCGCCCAGTAGAGACAAGGAAAAAGGAATTATTATTCAAGTGCGGGATAATGGGTACGGTATTTCACGGGAGGATCGGAGCAAGATATTTAGCAAGTTCTTTAGATGCGACGTAACCCGGGAGTCAAACCACGAGGGCTCTGGTCTGGGGCTCTACATAGCTAAGCAGCTTACAGAGCTCATGGGCGGTAAGATTTGGCTGAAATCACAGGTTGGTAAAGGCACGGCATTTTACGTGTACCTCCCCAAGGAAAACACGCGGGTGCAGCTGCAGCTACAACAAGAGAAAATTGAACAGTAAAAACATAAAGGTCGTAAAAGTGAAGTTGACGCTTCTAGACGTAGTACAATCATGGCAACAGAACAAGACACACGAAAAAAGGTCCTCATTGTAGAGGACGAGTCCTCGCTCCGCGAAGTGCTTGCGGACAACCTTGGTGAAACAGGGTTCCGGGTACTTGAGGCACGGGACGGGCAGGAAGGTTTTGACATTGCGCTTGAGGAGAAGCCGGACGTAATACTTCTTGACATCATGCTTCCCAAGATGAACGGGCTGCGGGTAATGCAAAAATTGCGCATGTCCAGCGAATATGGGAAGAATGTTCCTATTATGATGATCACGAACCTTTCGGCAAACCAAAAGATCCTAAAGAGCGTGATGCAAGACCGGCCCGCTTATTACATTGAAAAGGCAGGTTACTCCATAAAGGAGGTGATAGATAAGGTGCAGGTGCTTGCTAAGGGTGCGGCCAAACCCTTCCCTTCCTACTTAAGCCAGTAATAGACAGATGAAGAGTTTACGGCGACGTCCGTAGGCTGCGCGTCTTTGGGGCCGCGCTGCTTGCGGACGTTTTTGGTATGAAAATGCGAATGTCACAAATAAATTTTTTGTAAGAAAAAATCCGGTAGTAGTATGTGCATAGCCTACGGTTTTTCCGTTTGATGCACATACACTACCGGACGGACCACGTGGGGTCCCCTATTAGGCAAACTGCTGCCTGATGGGAACCCCCGTAGTCGGTGTACTGGCCCCTAGCGGAGCCTGGGGAAGTCCGGGAAATCGCCGGCCCGGAACTCCACCGTGGTGTTCTCCCGGCTCTCCAGCCGGGCGTACCGGACCTCGCTCTCCACCCCGTTGAGCCGGGGCTCCGAGCTGAGGCAGACGAGGTAGACGCCCACGCGCTCTCCGGGCGTGAATTTTCCGAAGCGCTTCGTCGCCTTTTCCCGCTCTTCGCCGCGGACGTTCGGGGACACCGTGGCGTGGAATTCGTCGTCCACGTAGATGTCCAGACTGTCACACGGCACGAAGTCATTGAGCTTGGGCGTGATGGAGGCAGAGTAGCCCCAAGCGCGACGTCCGCGAGCGCGGACACGGCCGTCGGCCGTCTCGCCTCCCACCTCCACCTCCATCTCGTCGTTGTCGTACGTGACCTCTACCTGGAAGTCGGCGTTGTTGATAGCGGCGTCCGCGACTCTTTCGAAGAAGCCGCGGTCGTTCTGGGCGAGCGCCGTCCCGCACCCGGTCAGGGTCAGGACGATGGCGATGATCAGGGTGCGCAGCATAGTGCGCCTCCTCTCAGGTTGGGGTCCTTGTTTGGTTCTAGAAGGTACCGCTTTTTATAGATATCGCTATTTCTAGCTTAATAAAACAATACCACATTTATGCAATGTAGGTCAAGAGTTTGTCAAGTCCCCTTTTTGAGCGCTTTTACTGCTTAAAGACGAACTTTTTGTACCCTATGAAGTTCCAGACGAGGGAGGCTGCGGTAGCCGCTATAGCCCCTATATTTGCCCACAGAGGCGCAGAAATGCCTCCTACAGGGCCAACAGCGTTTACTATGAGTGATGCTACTCCTACGTTCACAAAAAAGCCTATAACGGAAACTATGAGGAATTGGGTAAATCCCCCGCTTTTGGTCTGGAACGTCCAGAGTTTATTCCAATAATAGCTGTTTATGACGGCCACCAAGAAGGCTACGCCTTTAAAGAGGGCGTACGGTGTGCCTACCGCCAGACCGGTAAAAAGAATAAAGAGATTGAGCACTCCCAGGTCCACAAACGTGTTGAGCGCACCCACAAGACCGAATTTACCAAACTCAAAGAAAAAAGGACGAAGTCTCCCCAACATCCAGGCTACCCAGAGGCC
>CAZPCT010000018.1:0-2725 GCA_964585325.1 uncultured Candidatus Saccharibacteria bacterium | reverse complement strand
GTAGCCCTTCGGAAGGTCGGGATAAAAGTAGTTCTTGCGTTCAAACCACGAGTATTCCCGCACGGAACACCCAAGCGCAAGTCCCATCTTCACCGTCTTTCTCACCGCTTCCATGTTTGCCACCGGTAGCGTGCCGGGGTGTGCCAAACACACCGGGCAGACGTTCACGTTTGGACTCTCTTCGTCTGGGTCATTTAAAGAATCACAGAACATCTTTGTCCTGGTGTTGAGCTGAACGTGTACCTCAAGCCCAATAACTACTTCGTAACTCATATGTTTTTTGTGGCAAGAATCTTAAGCATGTCTTGTGTGACAACCTCTTTTGGCCTGTCGCCGTCTATAACCCGTACATTATCAAACTGCTTTTCAAGCGCAAGATAGTTAGGCCACACCTTTTTTAGCTTTTCTTCCTGTTCAAACAACTCAAGGGTAAATCTGCTGGACTCCATGCGCTCCTTTAATGCCTTGGACGAGACACTTAGAAGAAACGTAACATCAGGTAATATAAAGTGTTTATTTAGCTCCACAAGCCACTCCGTATCCTTAATATGAAGACCACCGTATGCCACCGTTGAAAAGAAATACCTGTCACAAATGACGGTCACGCCCTTCTTAAGAAGAGGGATGACTTCTTTTTCAAGATGATGCGCCCTGTCCGCGCAAAAGAGCAGTTGCAAGCATTCTGGAGAGCTCGTCCAATCATGAGAAATGAAGCTGCGTATAAGGCCCCCCAACAGATAGGAGGTGGGTTCGCGCGTTAGATGAACTTTCTTCTTCTGTGCCTTAAACGCGTCGTAGAGAAGACCGGACTGTGTGGTGTTACCAGAACCGTCAAGCCCCTCAAGGACAATAAACGTCCCTTTATATGGATTTTTCTTCATACGCAAACCCTCTTTAAAGATACCCCTCCATTTTACCACACCACTTTTTTGTCTTTATAAAAATGTGCCCCGTGAGGCCCGCGCGCATCGCGGGCCTCCGGGACGTTGCCGCTACGTGCCGTGTGCAGCACGTCTGGGCTCGGTGCCCAGGCCCAGCTGCTCCCAGATCTCCATGCCCATGAGGCGTGGGGAGAACCAGTTCAGCGGGAAGGCCCGGCCCTCTATTATCCAGTGGAGGAACGGACGGAGCTCCATGCACCGCTCTTCGCGGCAGAGCTCCATGTGCTGGATCGCGAAACCCAGCAGTGCGTCGTCCGGCTCGCCGCTCTTGAGGTTGCGGGGAAGCGGCGGGTTGCCGGTGACGTAGGTACGGGCAGCCGCCGCCCAGATGCGGTAGGCGCCGTCGCACGTGAGGCGTTCCGCGGGGTTGTGACTGAGCGAACCACCGCAGCTCATAGATTACCTCCTGAGAGGGGCGCAAGGAATGGTGCTTGTAAGACTATACCACACTCGCTGTTTGACAATGAGTTGATGTGTGCAGAGCTTTTTGCCACAATACAGAGGACCTTGTTCCTATGCGCAGCACCACATCATTTCAGACTGGAGAGTAGGTATGCAGCGCAACATCAAGTACTTTTGCAGAGACCCTCTGGAGGGCAAGCCACAGGCGTGGCTTGAGCTTGTGGACGTTGCCGCAATGGGTAACGATCCAGACGGTCCCAACTACGGCGACCTGGCGGTGGTTGACGGAGGACGCGTGTCCTTTGAGCGCCGCAGTGATCAGTTCCCGCTGGAGGTCAACGTCCGGCTTGCCAAGGACTTCTGGGACTATTTTGACCAGTCCCCCTTGGAGAAGCTGAAGTTCCAGTTCCGCTCCCGGATTCCTATCTGGGTGGCGTTCTGGATTATGATCTTCCAGTGGATTGAGCCCAACGAGGGATCGGGGCGTTACACACAGAAGCTCTTGAACGCGGCCCGCCTCGTCATTCCGCCATCCATGCCTGAGTGGCTGGCCGTCAAGTTGGTTGAGCACCGCACGGCATGTGAGCCGGTGGTGGAGAGCTTTTACAGCTCGTCTGGGTTCAGACGGGGTGAGCCGCAGGTAGCCAAGGAGCTGGCCAGAAGCGCCGTCCCCTACTGCTTCGTGGTAGAGCTCATCATGGACATCACGCTCAGGAAGGTGATTCACCTCCTTTTCTGGGCCGCGGACAAGCCGGATCTTGACGAGTTCTGTCAGGTTCTCTACACGTTCGTGGCCGAGACAGCCCCCGCGGTTGCGGAACGCCTTCTGCCCACGTGGCAGGAAGTGAAGGAGATGAAGCGGGACAGACCGCCCCTGTCGCCAGAACCGCTCGTGTTTAGGAGGGACGAGCTGGGTATTCTGGGAGACGACTTCAGCGCCTACCGGCTGGTAGAGCACTGGGGTTCTGATGGGACAGTGGCTCGGCTCGCACGGCGGGAAGGCTGCACCGGCACGGTCAGGGAGACCATCACGAAGCTCCTGGAAACCTCACGGCGTGACGACCTGCCCAACGCGCTCTCTGCCATTGGTCTTGAGGTGGACCTGCGCTGTCCTGTATACGTGTTCCGCCAGATGGGCCGGCACCGGAGAGACAACTTCTTCGGCATTCGTCCCCTTTACGGAACGTACTTCGTTCCCCAGAAGTGGCGAGTACAGCAGTCAGGTGAGCGGTACGTCTTCGGCGAGTTCTCAGACGCCGAGTGCGAAGCGCATACCCGGCGGTTCACCGATCACGCGGAGATGTGCGCCAGCACCTACAGAGAGCTCCTGACACAGGGAGTTCCTGAGGAGCACGCGCGATGCTTCGCGTCCTACTCCTTCC
>CAZPCT010000017.1:0-23459 GCA_964585325.1 uncultured Candidatus Saccharibacteria bacterium | reverse complement strand
GTGCGCTCTCTTTCTTCAGTCTGCGGCGCCATTTCCATCTCCTCGTGGCTTACAATCACGGTAGTGGACGCGTTTCACAACCTTACACTCTCCTATGGCGAACTGTTTGCCGCGTACGTTGGATTCATACTCCTTGCCTTTATGGTGGAGCAGTTGGGCATGTACGTAGCTCACTCCTACGTACGTGCTGGAAATAGAGGTAGAATGTGATACACTAACACGTGCCGTAAAGGCAAATACGTGGTGGCTATAGCTCAACTGGTTAGAGCGCCGCTCTGTGGCAGCGGAGGCTGCGGGTTCAAGTCCCGTTAGCCACCCCAGTATCAAAAGACCCGTACGGGTCTTTTGTGGTATAAGAGAGGTATGTCTGAACTAGATCTCACTCCGGAAGAAGCGTTGCGGTGCGCCAAGGAAGGAAGGCTCTACCAATGCGTGCACAATTTTTTATCTACGCGTGGAAAGAACAAAGAAATGGCTCACGGGATATTGCGCCGCAAAAATGAAGGCACACTTTTTTGGGTAGGACCGATTCAGTTTTCCCTTAAAGAACTGACGAGATGCTGCGGCCCAGAAGAGGAGATGGAGTTCGTTCAAACGCCCGAAAGCTGGGAGGGGCGCGTGGGCGCAATGGTTGAAGACCTTGAGCGAGGATGGCAACCACCAGTCCTTATTGCAAATCCCCGTACTTGGCCCACGCTCTCCATACGAGACGGTAATCACCGCTACGAAGCCATGCAACGCGCGGGGATGAGCGAATATTGGACGCTGTTCTGGTTTGATAAAGAGAACGACCTACGACAGTTTGCAGAAAAATATAGTGTGCCCAAGGAGATAATTTTTGTAGAATGAAAGCAGATAATAAAGAAATAATGACCCGGCAAAAGAAAGGCACTGTTCTTGTTCTAATCTCCGCCCTGATGTTCGGGAGCTATGGCGTATGGTCCCGGTTGATGGGAGATGTGTTTGATAACTTCTACCAGGGATGGACACGCGCCCTGATTATTTTCATCATCCTGCTGCCTATCATCCTCTGGAGAAAAGAGATTAAGCCAATCGCTCGTGGAGACCTTAAGTGGTTTATTGTATTTCTTCTTTTCACGTCACTCACTCAGGCACCCCTGTACTACGCTTTTAATCATATGGATATTGGAACTGCAACGCTCCTCTTTTTTGTGACAATGTTGCTCACAATGTACGTGGTGGGTTTCGCATTTCTTAAGGAGAAAGCAACACGTGTAAAAGTCGTTTCCCTCCTTGTAGCGTTGGCGGGTTTGTATTTAACGTTTTCTTTCTCCATAGAAGCGTTTACTCTACTTGCCGCTTCAATGGCAGTTCTTAATGGGATCGCAAGCGGAGGCGAAGTAGCGTTTTCCAAGAAACTTTCCAATAAATACTCCCCTCTCTACTTGGTTGCTTGGAGTTGGTTGATTATCTTTGTTACAAACAGCATCATATCGGTAGCTATTGGGGAAATACAGCACCTGCCGTCCTTTTCACTGGTGTGGCTCTATCAGGCAGGTTACGTGGTAGCAAGCCTCTTTGGATTCTGGCTTATTATTGAGGGGCTAAAGTACATTGAGGCAAGTATAGGAGGACTTATTGGCTTACTTGAAGTGGTGTTCGGTGTCGGGTTTGGTATTCTCATATTCGGTGAGTCACTCACGCTAAAGATAATTGCTGGTGGAGCCCTTATTATTGCCGCGGCTGCACTTCCTCATATCAAGGATCTGATAGTTAAGAGACAAAGGACTTCTTTGGTTTAATATTCCCACGCTTATGTCCAAGAAACTTTCAACTGGTGTGGTAC
Organism: uncultured Candidatus Saccharibacteria bacterium; assembly: GCA_964585325.1. Taxonomy (GTDB): domain Bacteria; phylum Patescibacteriota; class Minisyncoccia; order JACQLN01; family CAZPCT01; genus CAZPCT01. The sequence goes on along the minus strand of CAZPCT010000017.1, from coordinate 21,652 downwards.
ACAGAGTGCCAGAAGATCTGCGGAAAGCGCTTGCTTCTTCTCCGGCGGCCTTGGCGGCATGGCAGGACATTACACCGCTCGCCCGCAACGAATGGATCTGCTGGACTATTTCTGTAAAAAAGCCGGAGACAAGAGAAAAACATATCAAACGAGCTGTTACGGAACTTAAAGAAGGAAAGCGCCGGCCGTGCTGCTGGGCAGGGTGTCCTCACCGGTAGATTTGTGATATAAAGGAAAACATGAAAAAGAAAAACATACTCATTGTTGCGGCTGTTACGTTGGGTATTTTGCTTGTCCCTTTGATATTACAACTCACCGTAAGCACAGGGGTGGACGGGCAGGGATTTAACTGGGAAGTGGGCGACTTTGTGGTGATGGGCGTCCTCATCTTTATTACCGGCCTTTTAATCAGTCTTGCGCTGCAAAAAACGAGTAAGTACCGCGTGATTGCGGTTACCCTTATAGTCCTGGTGTTCCTCTGGTTGTGGGCAGAGCTAGCCGTTGGCGTTTTCACCACATGGGGCAGTTAAGCGTTGATTGTTCCACGTAGAACAACTGGAAATACGTAACCAATTACGTATTTCTTTTTTATAGCGGGTTGGGGTACTCTCTAACCTATGGATATCAGAAATACCTTCATCAAAAAGCCCCACCCGGTCCTTTTAGTCGTCATTTTAGTTGTGTCTGTATGGCTCCTTATTAACGCCACGTATACGCCCACTGAAGATGTAGGAACAATTTCGGACGCGGAAGGAGCCACTGTACTTGAGGTGCTTTCTGAGCGCGACCGGCAGGCGGGACCCACTGGGCGCATTATACCGGAGCAGCGTCTTTTGGTGCGCACAGAGACGGATGAGGAAATAGAGATTTTAAACGACTTCACTCCTCTGGAGCCTGGAGATCGTGTATACATAAACATTCTTTCGCCAAACCCAGACGAGATAACTACGGGTGAGCGCTACGTCATTCAGGTGCAAAAAGAGGGCGGGCTCCTGTGGCTCACTGCTCTTTTTGTTCTTCTTGCCATTGCCGTGAGCGGCTGGAAAGGGGTGCGGGCGCTTATTGGCCTTGCGTTCTCCCTTGCCATGGTCTTTTCATTCATCTTGCCCCGCATTTTGAGCGGCGCGGACCCTGTTATTACGGGTGTTGTTGGCGCCGTTATCATTCTGCTCGTCTCCATCTACGCTTCCCACGGTCTTAACCGCAAGTCTGTTGCCGCCCTTTCCGGCATAGCCCTCTCGCTTGTTGTTGTCGCCCTTCTTGCAAAGCTGAGTTTGGAAGGAATGAACTTTACAGGGTTTGTGGGAGAGGAGGCCTTTTATCTTGGCACGGGCAGTCAGGTTATCAATCTGCTGGGGCTTGCGATAGCGGGTATCATTATTGCGGGCATTGGTGTGTTAGACGACGTTGCTATCACGCAGGCCTCTACCGTCTTTGCACTCCGCTCCGTTAAGAAAGAGCTGCGTGGACTCGCCCTCTTCAAAAAAGCCATGGAGGTGGGCAGAGACCATATTGCAGCGGTCATTAACACACTTGTTCTTGCCTACACGGGTGCGGCCTTGCCGCTTCTTTTGTTAGTTACTCAGCACCAATTTCCGCTTGACTTTGTGGTGTCAAACGAGCGGATAGCTGAGGAGATAGCGCGCACACTTGTCTCATCTTCGGGTCTTCTGCTGGCCGTGCCGCTTACCACCCTCATTGCCGTCTGGATGTTACCCGATCATATAGACGAGGAGGACCTTGAGGCTCACATGCACATTCATTGAGTTTCTCCGCCTGTAAGAACTTGACATTTTATGCGTCATAGGCTATAAGTTGTTTATTGTTTAAAGGATACTTATTAACGTGATTAACACGCCGACAACAATTTCATATTCCATTCCTGCCTGGCAGGCGCCTATTCGCGTCTCTAAGGCAGGTGCGAACATCCTCTTCTTTGAGGTGGGCGTACGCCTATGTCGGCATAACATTTTTGATACGTTAAACACGTAGACTCAAACCTTTTATCTGTTTGACCTTAAGAATGTCGTGCCGAGCGCACGACATTCTTGTTTTTTCACAACCAACAGGGAGGTACTGATGCAAGAGGTACAAGAGTCGCGCACCGCCCCGTCTTCGTGGCGGGAGTACTTTGGAGAGATGAAAGAGACGATCACCGTCTTTCGGTGGGTATACGGGCACATTGTTACCCCCGCGAGCGTCCCGTGGCTCCACCGCGCGTTCGCCGGACTCGTCGTCATGATCTGCCTGGAGGTAGCGGGGCCGTACTTTGTCGGTATGGTGTTTGACAGCGTCATTCCAAGCGGCCGGAATGGGCGCGGTCTATTTGTGGGCCTGGGCGGGTTTGCGCTTGTCCTGTTTGGTGGCGTATTTGCCCACCGGTACTTTTCCCGGTCACGGGAGAGGTTCAAAACAGACACGTTGCAGGAGCAGGATGACATGATCACGCGGCTTTTCTTTGAAAAGTCACTGGGTCAGCACATCCAGGAGAGCGCGATACTGAATGTGGCCAACATTGATAAGGGTAGGGAGCGGGTGCATGGCCTGCAGGACATGCTCCTGTTCAATGGAATCCCTTCGGTCATGCGTCTCACGGTATCGTTTCTCTTTCTCTGTGTCCTCAACTGGCAGACAGGCGCAGTTCTGTTCTTGGTCATTGCGGCGAACCTTGTGTGGATGACGTACCTGAACTTTCAGGTTGCCCGGGGGTGTACACCCCTAGACACGGAGCGCCGGCGCATAAACCGGTACCGCCTAGAACGCCTGGAGAACGTGGAGCGGGTCAAGACGAACGCCAAGGAGAAAGAGGAGCTCCATACCCTCTCCGCCTGGTTTGATGCGTACATGAGCGAGCAGTGTAGGTTCTGGCTGTGGTTCATTGGGCAGAACCTCCTTAGGGGCGTGTACAGCAATGCCGGCCTTCTGGGTATTGTGACGTACGGCACTTGGCTGCTGTGGAGCGGTGAGCCGGGATGGTCTATAGCTGTGTTCCTCCCCATCTACATGTGGAGCAACAACGTGGTCAGCAACATAGACCGCATCCGCGACATTGAGGAGGACCTCCACTGGAACATGCCGCCAGTGCGCAGCATGATAGAGGCACTCTCTCTTCCGCCAGACATTGTGGTGCGGGAGAATGCCGTGAGAGTAGATCGCTCCATTCCCGTAGAGGTGGTGTTCCAGAACATCGGGCACACGTATCCTGTTGGCGAAGAGGACAACGGTGGTACGCCACGCGCCTCTCCGGTCCCAGTGCTCAAAGAGGTCTCTTTCTCCATTAGTGAGCGCATTAAACTTGCGCTCATTGCACCCAGCGGTGCGGGAAAGACAACCCTCATGCGCCTTCTGCTGCGGTTTATGGACCCTGACCACGGCCGCATCCTGGTAAACGGCGTGGACCTTAAGGACGTGGAGCTCTCGTCCTGGATGCGTTCTGTAGGATACATTCCTCAGCACGCGCAAATCCTGGATGGCTCAGTTCGTTACAACCTGACGTACGGGCTTGAGCCTGAAGAACGTGAGGGGACGAGCGACACGGAGCTGTGGGAGCTTATGCGGCTTCTCAAAATTGACTTTGGGGAACGTCTCACGTGTGGGCTGGATACACGCGTGGGCAGAAACGGCATCAAGCTTTCGGGCGGACAGGCGCAGCGCCTCATGATTGGGGCGGCGGCTATTAAAAGGCCGCAGTTCATGATCATTGACGAGGCCACAAGCCACCTTGACTCTTCAACGGAAAAGCAGGTGCACGAAGGGCTTAAGGTGGTGCTCGCTGGTTCCGTAAGCGCGTTGGTAGTCGCGCACCGCCTGAGCACGGTGCGGGACCTGTGTAACAAGTTTGTGGTCCTTAAGCCCACAGACGAGCTTGGGGAGAATGAAAGCCAGGTTGAGGCGATAGCTCCTTCGTTTGAGGAGCTGTACACCCTCTCCCCCACGTTCAAACAGCTTGCGGATGACCAGGACATCCGCATCTAGTCCTTACGGCCCGGTACGGGGCCCACCCCCACGCAGGGAGCGCGTACCCGCTCCCTGCTTTTTTGTACATTTTCACCTGTTCTAAAGACGCACGAAGGGGCCGGCGGTTGCCGGCCCCTTGTGGGACTGCTGGGAAATAGGATCACCCCCCTCCCTCGCGTATGTCCACCTCCCCAGTAGACATACGGACAAGATTCGCGCCGTCAACCGGGCGCACTGCCACATGCAGATGCCGCGGAAAGTAGTACTTGCGCATCACGCGCACGTGTCCGCCGGCCTCCTCCTGAAGGAAGAAGCGGTGGAGCCGGTCGCACTGGTGCTCCGTGAGTCGCTCACAGCTCACATCAAACGAGAGCCCCCACGGGTGGTCTGAACAGAGCCACTCTGCGCCTTTCAGACCGCACCGCGCGGGCGCCGCGGTGGGATACACGCCCACCAACCGTTCTTGGTGTGCCTCTGTGCGGTGAAGCGAGGTGAGCGGCCAGGCTGCTCCCGTCGTTTCTGCCCAGGAACAGGCCACCATGCGGACGTACGTGTATGCCACGGGGTGCAGATACGCTCCGCTCCGCGTGCCCACGTAGTAGCCACACCCGCGCCGGGGCACCGGAACAAGCTCGCCGCTGCGAAGCAGGCGGACCCGTTCGGCCGCGCTGGCGGACCGTGAGAGCCCCAGGGAGTCAGCCTCCCTGTTTATCTGCTCTAGGCGCGCGTTGTTGAAGAAATGGTTCCAGGACACCGGTGTCTTCAGTTGCGAAAACGCGCTCTGTGGAAGGGCCACGAAGAGCGCGCACACGAGCAGGACGCTCGTCTTTTTCATGCCGCCCTCCATGGGTTGAGGTGAAAAAGGACTTACTGTCTTTATTATACCAATGTTCCGAGCCTGTCCCGCCGTAGTCCTGTGGACGAAGGGGGATGGAACATTGTGTAAAAAGGCTGTTCTTGGTAGTATAAACATCGCTTTTACGCATCCTCACTACGGGCCGTAACCCATGACGAAGCAGGGATACGGCCCGGGCGATCGGACGTCACAGAAATAAATTTCTGCACGTCCTCACTACGGGCCGTAGTGTAATGGCAGCACGAGACGTTTGGGACGTTTTAGTCCGGGTTCGAGTCCCGGCGGCCCGACACTTCGGATGTATGCATCCTCAGTGCAAGCTAAAAGTAAAAAGTGAGATTTGCTGTTTATATTATCAAGGGTCACGATAATTCCCTGTATACAGGGATGACCTCTCACTTACAAAAACGACTCCAGGCACACCGTCTTGGCAAGGTTCCGTTCACGAAAAACAAAGGTCCTCTTGAAGTCGTCTATGTAGAGAAATTTGAGAGTCGTAAGGATGCAGCTCAACGAGAGAAGGAGATCAAAGGATGGAGACGAGAGAAAAAAGAAATGCTTATTGAGTCGCACTGAGTTTACGCCGAGTTCGAAGAACGAGGCGGGTGTCGTATAATGGCTATTACTCCAGTTTTCCAAACTGGTGATAGGGGTTCGATTCCCCTCACCCGCTCCACCAACATATACAAAAACACCTCTGGGCATTCCAGAGGTGTTTTTGTTTCCGTCTGCTTTAGTTCAATGCGTCTTTGAGCGTCTTGCCCGCTTTGAACTTAGGCGCCATCTTGGCAGGAATGTGAATCTTTTCACCGGTACGTGGGTTCACGCCTTCGCGTGCCTTGCGCTTTGTTGCGCTGAACGTACCAAATCCAGTGACAGTGACATCGTCGCCGCGCACAAGTGCGGACTGGATGCTGTCAAAAACCGCGTCAACGGCTTCGCCGGCCTCCGTCTTGGATGAGCCCATGCGATCCGCCACCGTTTCTATAAAGTCTGCCTTTGTCATGTAGTATGCTAGGTTACGTTATTCACTCCCGACCTTTTGTCAGGAACAGGACCTCCCGTTCCGCAAAAGAGTACCCACCCATCATACCAAAACATAGTCTTTTGGCAAGAACTAGCCAAAACGTTACTGCGTGGGTCTAGCCCTGTGGGTTTCTTTCTTAAGGGCTCCTATCTGGCGTACTCCACTACCCGCGTCTCCCGAATGACGTTCACCTTTATCTCACCAGGATACTTAAGCTCCTCTTCAAGCCGTTTAGCCACGTCCTTTGCCAGCGTATGCATGGCAAGGTCATTGATATCTTCTGGGCGCACGAATATGCGCACCTCACGGCCGGCATGTATGGCGTACGCCTTTTCAACGCCCTCAAACGTGTCAACCACCCGTTCAATGTCCTCAAGGCGCTTAAGGTACGCCTCCACCGTGTCTTTGCGGGCACCGGGCCGGGCGGCAGACATAGATTCTGCAACCTGCACAATAACCGCCTCAAGCGATTCGTGCGGCCAGTCCCCGTGATGGGAGCGCATGGCAATAACGACCTCCTGCGGGACGTTGAACTTTTCAAGTATGCGAATGCCTATCTCTACGTGCGTGCCTTGCACCTCGTGGTCAATGGCCTTACCAACGTCGTGGAGCAGCGCTCCTTTCTTTGCCACCTGCACGTCCGCGCCCAACTCCTGCGCGAGCATGCCGGCAATGTGCGCGGCCTCAATGGAATGCAAAAGCACGTTCTGGCCAAAGCTTGTGCGGTACCGTAGACGCCCTAAGAGCTGGACTAGCCGAGGATCCAACCCAGAGATACCCACGTCAAACACGGCCGCCTCACCGGCTTCCTTTACTTTCTCCGCTATCTTTTCGCGGGCAGACTCAACCGCCTCTTCAATGCGCGCGGGCTGTATGCGCCCGTCCTTTATAAGCTCTTCAAGTGCCACGCGGGCAACCTGCCGGCGGAGCGGATCAAAGCTTGAGATCATAACGGAGTCGGGCGACTCATCCACCACCACGTCCACGCCCGTAAGCCGCTCAAGCGTCTTTATGTTGCGTCCTTCTTTTCCAATAATACGGCCCTTGAGCTCTTCGTTGGGCAGATCCACGTAGGTGGTGGTCACCTCTGAGACCACAGAGCTGGAATAGCGCTGCAACGCGCCAGCCAAAATGTCCTGCGCTTTACGCTCAAGTTCTTTACCGCTCTTTTCTTCCAACGTGCGCAGGTGAGTGAGCAGGTCCTCTTCGTGCTCCTTCTCCATGTGGGCAATAAGCTCGTTCTTTGCCTCTTCCTGCGAAAGGGTGGCAACACGCTCAAGTTCACCAACCTGCTTTTTGTGCAGCTCCTCAAGCTCTTTCTGCTTCTGTTCCGCTGCCACATGTTCTTCTTTGAGGCGCTTTGCCTCACTTTCTGTCTCTTGCACTCTTTTTTCCAGCCCTTCTTCCCGCTTCAAGAGCAGCTCTTCAATTTTGTCCAGGCGTGTCTGACGCTCAGACGCTTCTTTTTTTGCCTCATCTAAAACACCGACTGCTTTTTCCTGTGCTTCCAGCAGTTTTTCCTGTGCTTCTTTTTTAGCGGCGGCAAGACGCTCTTCTATCCGCGCCTCAAGAGTGTTCGCCTTGTGTTTGGCGAGTGACTGACGGGCAACATAACCAGCGGCTGCTCCCACAAGCGCAGCCAATACAAGATATATAATGTCCATAATACAAAAAGCCCCCGGACGCTATCCGTGTGGTGTGCTTCAGTTGTTGGGTTGCCTAAGAGAATCATAGGGCGGTTCCGTCACGAGCAAGCAGTCCGTAAGCTCCATTAACAATACTAAGCTGAACATACCGTAGCAGGTTTTTGCGCCCTGCGTCAAACCTTCGGTTATCGGGTATAATGAAAATATATGCAGCCAGTTGTTCTCATAGTCCTTGATGGATGGGGGTACTCCGCGGAGACGCGCGGGAACGCGATAGCGCAGGCCAAAACACCCACGTTTGACCGGCTTGAGCGGGAATATCCCTTTGGCTACCTGCAGGCGTCTGGCATTGCGGTGGGCCTGCCGTGGCAGGAGGCGGGCAACAGCGAGGTAGGCCACCTTACGTTGGGGGCGGGCCGGGTGATAGAGCAGGCGGTGGTGCGCATCAACCGCGCTATACATGACGGCTCGTTTTTTGAAAACAAAGCTCTAGTTGGGGCGGCCGAACACGTTACAAAGAACGCGAGCGCGCTTCACGTAGCGGGTCTTTTTGGTTCTGGCTCCGTCCATTCATACCTGGACCACCTGCACGCCCTGCTTGAATTTGCTAAAAAACGGAAGTTGGAGCGCGTATACCTCCATCTTTTTCTTGACGGCAGAGACAGCCCCCCAAAAGAAGGGGCGAGTCTTCTTGCTCAGCTTCAAGAGCGGCTTAAAAAAACAGAAGAGGCCTGCGTAGCCACCATTATAGGGCGGCATTTTGCGCTTGACCGCACGTTCCACTGGGACTTCACAAAAAAAGCATATGAACTTATGACACGCGGGATGGGCGTGAAAACGAACGACCCCGTTGCGTCCATCCGTTCACACTACGACAAGCGGGTGACGGATGAATTTATGGAGCCCATAGTGGTAGAGGACATAGACGGTATTGTGCGTGACGGTGACGCACTTGTCTTTTTTGAGTTTAGGGAAGACAGCGCCCGGCAGCTCGCCTACTCATTTGTGGCACCAGACAAAGTATCTGGTTTTGAGCCCGCACACTTTACCAACCTGTACGTGGTTACTATGACGCAGTACGAGAAAGGGCTTGACGCGCATGTTGCGTTCCCCCCGCAGAACGCGAAGAACACGTTGAGTCAGGTAGTTGCCACAGCGGGAATCAAGCAGCTTAAGGTGGCAGAAACAGAAAAGTACGCGCATGCCACCTATTTTTTCAACGGCGGGCGCGAAGAACCTTTTAACGGGGAGGAGCGCAAGCTCATTCCCTCAGACGAAACAGTCTCTCTTACAGAAACGCCACACATGAAGGCGCCAGAGATCCAGCAGGAAATTCTTGTTGCGCTTAAGGAAGGGTCGCACGGATTCATTATGGCAAACTTTGCGAACGCGGACATGTTGGGCCACACTGGCAACATGCAAGCAACTATACAGGCGGCGGAGACGATAGACAGTATGGTGGCCCCCATAGTGGAACAGGTGCTTGCAGCCCACGGCGCACTGGTTATTACTGCCGACCACGGAAACGCGGAGCATATGATTAACCTGATCAACGGGGCCGCGGTGACGGCGCACTCCACAAACCCCGTGCCGTTCTATCTTGTCTCTCAAAAATTAAGCCGCACGGCAGATGACGAATACGTGGCGCAGGTAAAACAGCGCATCCATGGCGTGCTTTCAGACGTAGCTCCCACCGTACTCAATCTTCTTGACCTGGAGGTTCCACCCGAGATGACAGGCACGAGCTTGCTGGGGCTGCAGTAACAAAACACCCGCCGGTTGGCGGGTGTTTTGTTGTTGTGTTTCTTTTTACTTTTTCTTCCGGTTGGAGCGGGGCACAAAAATATCATCAATGACCCCGTACTTCTGGGCCTCTTCTGCCGTAAGCCAAAGATCTCTGTCTGTGTCTTTCTTAATAGCGGCAACGCTCTTGCCTGTGTGGTCCGCAAGAATCTTGTTGAGGCGGTCGCGCAGACTCAGAATATGGTTGGCCGAGACCTCAATGTCTGCGGCCTGCCCCTGCATGCCCCCAATCAACTGGTGCATCATAATCTCTGAATTAGGAAGCGCGTACCGCTTTCCTTTGGTGCCCGCGGAAAGAAGAAGTGCCGCGCCTGAGGCAGCCATACCAATGCAGACAGTGGAGACGTCCGCGCGCACGTGCTGCATAGCGTCGTACATAGCAAGTGCTGAGGAAACAACGCCGCCTGGGCTGTTGATGTAGAGTGAGATGTCTTTATCAGGTGCTTCTGAATCAAGAAGAAGCAACTGCGCAATAACGGTGTTCGCTACCGAGTCATTAATAGGAGAGCCCAAAAAGACAATGCGTTCACGCAAAAGGCGGGAATAAATATCATAGGCACGTTCGCCCCTGTGAGTCTTTTCTACAACGGTTGGAATGAGTTGCATAAGGTTTAGCTTCTTAGCTTCTTAGCTTCTTAGCTTCTAGCTTCGTTAGCTTGTTAGCTTTTATTTGTCCACCACCCGCTCTTCCAGCAGTTCAAAAACCTTTTCGTTCCGGATAGACGCGTGCGCGTGGTCACGCACTGCGTCAAGATTCAGCTTTTCTGCCTCTTCTTGACTGGGAAGCGATTGTAGCATGCGTTGCACACGCTCGTCTACTTCGTTCTCAGGAACGTGAATGCTCTCTTGTTCCGCCACTTTGCGTAAAATAAGCGCAGACATAACCCGTTTTTTTGCCTGCTCCGCCCAACTTTCTCTCATGCCCTCCATGGTGGTGCCCAGATGCTCAAGGTAGCTTGCCTTGTCCACGTTCATCCTCTCAAGTGAGACGTCAAACTCGTGCTCCATCTTTTCAAGCTCTTCATCAAGAAGGACCCCGGGTAGATCTCCCATGCGGGCACGCTCTATCATATGTTCAATGATAGCAATCCGGCGCCGTTCTTTTGCGCGCTCCTCTTTTTCTTGCGCCAGCCCCGCCCCAATACTCTGCTTGAGCGCGTCAAGTGAGTCAAACTTCCCCAAGCCGGAGGCAAACGCATCGTTTAGCTCTGGAAGAGTAACTTCTTGAATGTTGCGCATGGTGACCGCAAAGGTAAGTTCAGATCCTGCTATGTCTTTGTGGTAGTAGTCTTGTGGTGCCGTGAGCGTAAACGTCTTTTCCTCTCCCTCTTTCATGCCCGTCAGCTCATCTTCAAACCCCGGCATAAAGTGTCCTTCTCCAATAACCAGCGGGTGCTGCGTGCTCGTACCCCCTTCAATGAGGACGCCCTGCTTTGTCACTTTGAAGTCCACCTCCACACGGTCGCCTTTCTGCGCGCTACGGGAAACGTGCGCGTATGAGGCACGGGAGCGTTGAAGTGTGGTAAGCGACGCAACAATTTCCTTACTTGTCACCTCCACAGATTCTTTTTCCAGCGGTATTTTCTCATACTCACCCAGCTCCACCGTGGGCACCAGAGGAGCCGTTGCCTTGTACGCAAGGGGGTTACCTACCGCAATTTTTTGTATCTCAATAGCGGGGGAGCCAACAACCTCTATCTCGTGTTCAGTAACCGCACGTACGTACGTTTCACGCACGGCAAGATGCGCCGCTTCGTTCAAGATGCGTTCTTTGCCAAACTGCCGCTCAAGCACCTCGTAGGGCGCGGCACCTTTTCTAAATCCTTTTATGTCTGTGTCACGGGCAAGATCTTTTGCCGCCCGGCGCATGTAGCGCTCCATTTCGTCCACCGACACTTCAACAGTGAGCTCGGCTGTATTGTTTTTCTTTTGAACAGTTACCTCCACGTCTCCTTACACAATTAGACTGACAATGAGTAGTGCCACAATGTTGACTATCTTGATCATGGGGTTGATAGCGGGTCCTGCCGTATCTTTGTAGGGGTCTCCCACCGTGTCGCCGGTCACCGCTGCCTTGTGCGCTTCTCCTCCCTTCCCGCCATACGCGCCTTCTTCAATAAATTTCTTTGCGTTATCCCATGCTGCACCGCCGCTCGTCATGGAAATAGCCATAAAGAGTCCCGTCACAATGGAACCAATGAGCAGGCCACCAAGTGCCTCGGGGCCTACAAAAAAGCCCAGGAGTACGGGAACGACCACGGGAATAAGCGCGGGGACCACCATCTCCCGCTGCGCTGCGCGGGTCACAATGTCCACCGCACGGGCGTAGTCCGGCTTTTGAGAGCCGTCCATAATACCTGGCATGCGGGCGAACTGTTCACGCACCTCCTTAACCACCGCCGCTGCCGCCTTTCCTACGGCCCGAATGGAGATAGAGGCGAACAAATAGGTAATGAGACCGCCCACAAAGAGTCCCACCAGCACGTTTGGATCAGACAGGTGGAAAGAGCCTTCAAATCCCGCCAGCGCAAGCTCTTCCGCGTAGGCGGCAAAGAGCACCAACCCCGCAAGTCCGGCTGAGGCTATTGCGTAGCCTTTGGTGACTGCTTTTGTGGTGTTTCCCACCGCATCCAGAAGGTCTGTTCGTTCACGCACCTCTTCCTCAAGTCCGGCCATTTCCGCAATGCCTCCTGCGTTGTCCGTGATTGGACCAAAAGCGTCTATGGCTACCACTATGCCTGTCATAGAAAGCATAGAGACGGCCGCAAGCGCTACGCCATACAGGCCGCCCAACTCAAATGACAGGAGCACGCCCGCACTAATGACAATGGCGGGGAGGACGGCTGATTCTAAAGAGAAGGCAAGGCCAGTAATGATGTTTGTGCCGTGACCTGTCTCTGAAGACGCCGCGATTGCCTGAACGGGTCTAAACTTCTTGGAGGTGTAGTACTCCGTAATGATGACCATAAGCGCCGTAACACCCACACCCACCAGCAGCGTGTAAAACAGAGAAGTTGTCTCCCTGGCCACCTCCGCGTACGTAAGAAAGATGTAAAAACCAATAAGCGAGAAGACGGCCGCGGCAATGACGCCTTTGTAGAGCGCCCGCATAACCGCAACACCAGACAGACGCACAAACCATGAGCCTACAATGGAGGCCAAGATGGCAATGGCGCCAATGACCAGTGGCAACGTCACAAGAAACGTGTCGCCCACCAGTCCGCCCAGAATCATGGCCGCAACGATTGTTACCGCGTACGTCTCAAAGAGGTCGGCTGCCATACCCGCACAGTCGCCCACGTTGTCTCCCACGTTGTCCGCAATGACCGCTGGGTTGCGCGGGTCGTCCTCGGGTATGCCCGCCTCAACCTTACCCACCAAATCAGCACCCACATCTGCTCCTTTGGTGAATATGCCGCCACCCAACCGGGCAAAGACAGAGATTAAAGAAGCGCCAAAACCGAGGCCAATGAGCGCCCCAATGTCCTGGGTCATAAAGTAAAAGGAAGAGACCGCGAGAAGCGCAAGTGAGACGACAAAAAAACCGGTAACCGCGCCCCCTTTAAACGCTATAGAAAACGCACGCTCCAGACTGGTGCGGGCCGCCTCTGCTACACGCACGTTAGAACGCACAGCCACGGTCATACCTATGTACCCCGTTAGTGCGGAAAGCACACCACCCACTATAAACCCTAGAGCCGTCATGCCATCTAGCACCAACCACATAAGAATAGCGAGTACCGCGGCCACAACGGCAAGCGTGGTATACTGCCGCTTTAGATACGCGGCCGCTCCCTCTCTAATTGCCTGGGAAATAGCCTGCTGCTTCTCTCCCCCTTCCGGGTACTTGAGCACGTTTGAAATAAGATAGATTCCCCAGAGAAGACCCACAAGGCCTGACGCAATGGTAAATATCTCAATAGTCATGATGTAGCTTATAGCTTCACTAGCTTCTTAATTGTTATTTCCCTTCTTCGTCTGGCTCCCCACTCTCCTCCTCTTCTTGCTCCCCACCTTCTTCGCTCACTTCTTCACCTGTAACTTCTTCAGTTGTTTTTTCGGCTGGCTCACTCTCAGCATCTTCCTCCGGTGTTTGCTCCGCGGCCTCTCTTTCTTCACCTTCTTCTTGGCTTTCCTCGCTCTCTTTGGGGGCAGGGGCTTCATCCTTAGGACCGCTCGTGCCCTGCACATCTATCTTCCAGCCTACAAGCTTTGCCGCAAGGCGTACGTTCTGCCCTTTGCGGCCAATGGCCAGAGAGAGTTGTTCGTCTGCAACAGTGACCGTTGTCACGCCCTCCTCTTCGTCTAGCTCCACATTGAGCACCTTTGCGGGAGAGAGCGCGTTTGCAATAAAGCGTTCGGGCTCTTCGTCCCATGGAATGATGTCAATGTTCTCTCCGCCTAGTTCGTTGATGACGGCGGACACCCGAATACCCTTCTGTCCCACACACGCGCCCACCGGGTCTACACTGTCGTCATGCGAGACAACGGCTATCTTGCTTCTAGAGCCAGCCTCGCGCGCAATCCCTTTTATCTCAACTATTCCACTGGCTATCTCAGGAACCTCAAGCTCAAAGAGTTGGGCTATCATTCGCGGGTGTTTGCGGGAAAGAACAATGGCGGGACCCCGCGTCTCTTTCTCCACCCGAACCACATAGACACGAATACGCTGTCCCTGCCGGTAACGCTCGCCCGGAATTTGTTCGTCTGGAAAAATAACACCCGTGGTGCGGCCAATATCCAGGTAGACCATCCCGCGGTCAATGCGCTGCACAGAACCGGAGACCAGCTCTCCCTCTTTCTCTTTAAACTCTTCGTATGTTGCTTCCCGCTCTGCCTCTCTAATGCGCTGAATAATAACCTGCTTGGCCGTCTGGGCAGCAATGCGCCCAAACGAGTCGCGTGGCTCCAGCTTTATTTTAAGCTCTTCACCAACCTCAATGTCTGGGTTCTTTTCACGGGCTTCTTCCAGGTACACGTGGCGCTTGGGGTTGTAGCGCTCTTTACGTTCTCCATCCTCATCTTCCACCTCTTCCTCTACATCCTCCTGTTTCTTGTCGCGTAAAGATTTGGTGGAGTCAGGTTCGCCCTCGGCATCTACATCCTCCTCTTCAAGTTCCTCTTCTACTATCACCATGTCCGGTGTGACCACTTTGTAGACCTGGTAAAATTCAGCCGTTCCTGCGGCAGAGTTAAAGTCGGCCTGGATGTTCTGGCCTTTCTCTCCGTAATCTTTTTTGTACGCAGCCGCGATGGCCATCTCAATAATCTCTTTAACTTTATCTTTTGAGATACCCTTCTCTTCAGCTATCTGCTCAATGGCAGAACCAAATTCTTTTAAATCAATCATTTTTTTAGCTTATAGCTTTTAGCTTCGTTAGCTTGTTAGTTTTTTTGGTATAAGAAAATCCGTTCTGTTGAACGGACCTAGTCAACCATATCAATCAAGCAAAGTGTACCCCTACAAACGTTGCTCGTCAACCGGGCTGCGAGAGACAAGTGTTTGGGTCAATAGACCGCGTTTTCTATATGCCTAATATCTTTTACTTTGTCAAGGCTATCTACAACGACAGCCACCACGTCTATCTGCCATTCACTATCCAACGTATATCCCTTTTCTGTCAAGTAAAGCTGGCATGTGCGGATGAGCTTCTTTTGCTTTACCCTCGTCACGTTCTCTTCCGGCCGCAACACGCCCTCACGCATCGTTTTAACTTCAATAAACACAAGTTTTCCACCACCTTTCTCATCTGTGAGTGTTCCACGTAGAACACTCCTTTTTAGAAGCTCTCTCAATGTTCCACGTGGAACATTCTTTTGGCGTACTTTTGCCATTGTTCCACGTGGAACAATGCATACAATATCAATCTCGCCCCACTTGCGGCGAGCATTCTGTTGGAGGATCCGATATCCTTTGTCCACAAGATACGCACACGCGATATCTTCACCCCGCTGACCAAGTGAAATATGACCCGTTCCCTTGCTCATAGTGTTCCACGTGGAACAAAAAAATGACACATATGCATCATTACCACCTCACATTGACAAAAGTGTCAATGTCTTGTACATCATAGGCTTAGCGCCTTTTCTAGTCGCTTTATTCGTTCTTCGTGATTTTTCAGTAATGTATTTTCAATGCGGTCTAGTCCTCGATTCACTTCCTTAAACTGTTTGTCTACTCCTTTGAAGCGACTGTCACGGTCCGCTCTTGCCTCACCAAAACCTTCTTGCACCATACGCACAAGATCGTCCATGGACGTTTCCTTTTTTCGCTGTGCCATAATGGTTTTAGTGTACGTTCTGCATACTTTCTTTTCAAGTGAATAACTTGCTATAGTAGGAACGTGATGCGCGCGTAGACCATTTGTTTTACAAAGGTATACACGTGCGTCACTCGGATGCCACAAATGAATTTGCGCATCCTCGCTAGCGCGCGTAGCTCAGCGGTTAGAGCGCCAAGCTTATACCTTGGTGGCCCCTGGTTCGAATCCAGGCGCGCGCACAGAGCTCAAAAGTGCTCGTCCTTCACGGACGAGCACTTTTGTTTTCAATTATTCGTTCGGGGAGCTTCCGGCCGCAGTTCTCCAAGGAAGAGGGGAGACAGAGAGGAGAGACTAACTGCCTTCCTTCGCTGTTCCTTGGAGAACTGTGACAAGAATTTTTGAAAGTGGGGAGAGGGGTACGGGAATGGGCCGTACCCCTCATCCTCATGGAACGTCCGGATAGGTTGTGTCGGGCAGCTGGCCCTTCACGCACTTGATCACGTACCCCACCCGGATGGTGAGGGTGTACGTGGCCTTGCACTCTGCGCCCAGGCCCGTCCAGACGGGCGATCCGTCCTGGGGGACGGGCGAAGGGTCGTACGTGTTCGCGGTGACGTTTGAGATACAGTCGCCACCGTGATGGGCGACGAGTGAGTCGCAGACGATTCTCTGCGCTTCTCTGTCCACCGCATCTTCATCCACGGACGCCTCCGTCTGATCTTTGGACAGCGTGCTCGCCGTCCGCGCGATGTGCAGGACGGCCGCGATCACGAGGATCGCGGCGATGAGCAGAACCCCACGTTGCGTGTGGGTCATACAGCCTCCCCTGAAAGGTTCAAACACTTACCGAACGCCACAGAAGTGTGGCGCCCGGATTAGTGTGCCGAGCGCGAGGGTGAATAGTACCACCCCCAGCGCTCAGCCACGTCAACCGTCAGAACTCCTTCGAGCTCACGAGCCAGAGCCCCGCTGCGCAGGCGACGACTCCCAACCACTGGCGGAAGGTCGCGGGCGAGCCACCGGTGATCTTGGTCGCCGCCATCACATGGAAGATGACGACGGCGAGAACCGGGAACATGCCCCCGAGCATGACCACGGTACCCTGGTGGTCTGCGGGAGCGATGCGGAACGCGTACAGCTGCACGAGCACGCCCCCTGCGGACAACAGACCCATGAGAAGAGCCTGCGTCCCTGAGAGCTTCGTCATGGCTTCCAGATCCCCAGCACTCACTCTCGTGAGCGCGTAGATCCCCACCATGAGCATGGCGACGGACTCGCCGACCATGGTCACGCTCTCGCCGTGCGTCCGGCTCGCGACGGATCCCAGCACGGCGTACCCCGCCCACATGAAAAAGGGCAGTAACGAAACCACTTTCCAGTCCATGGTTTTCCTCCCTCCCGCCGGTAGCGGGTCTAGATCCACTTGGTGAGAGGATCGCGCACTCTGATTCGATAGAGAGCGAGAATCCCGGCCACAAGGCCAGCACCAAGTGTGAAGTAGACGGGAAGCACGTACGCTCCCCAGTTCTCCCAGCCGTGCTCCTCTATGGTGAAGAGCGTGAGGAACCAGCCAAGCCCGAAGGCGGCCCAGGCGAACGGACGGTCTGCTTCCGGCTCTTTCAGGTAGAACCGGATGGTGGGAACCGCAGCCCCCAAGTCCGCCACGATTGCTGCCAGGAGCGCGAGTGCAGAGAGGGTCTTGCTTTCGTTCACGAAGACCCAAGCCGCAAGGGCGAGAAGCGCGATGAGGAAACTCCATCGCTCAAACTTGTCCCAGGGCTCACGTTTCTGCTCCCTCCGCCCTCGCCAGAAGATGAGGAAGGTGATGAGCAACGGGTTCACGAAGGAAAGCAGCGCCGACCAGAATCCTCCCTCGCCGCCGGCGGTGATGTAGGTGACGAAGAGCGCCAGACCCACCAGGGTCCAGACACTCCACGAGACGAACTTGGGGCGAATCTCTCCCCGGAAGATGCGGATGCCGTAGGGCACCGCGCTTCCGAAAATGCAGAGTGCTGCCAAGGTCCCGTAGGACATCTCAGACTCCTTCCTTGGGACGAGTGTGTCGCTCTTCCAGCACCGCGAAAATCACGGTACAGAGAAGACCAGCGGAGCCGACAACGAGGTCGGCCGTATCGTGGGTGTTCGCGAACTCCTTGAGCAGATATTTCAGTGCAAGCAGGGAGCTCCCGAGCCAGCCGGCCATGATGCCGGCACCTTTGTAATCCGGCATGCATAGCCTTTCTTTTGAATGTTGACGCGTTGTAAAGGTGCTTGCTTTGACTCCCACTAGAGCCCCCGAGTGTGACGTGCCCGACCATCTATATGCACGTTTCGGAAGCTGTAGTGGAAGCCCCAACAACTGTGTACGTGTTAGGGAAATGTTGAGTAGGAGCGGAGGCCGGAGCCTCCGCTCCACTCGGTGGTGCTACGCCAGCTGCTTACGCTTCATCCGCCTCTTCACGCGCGCAATCAAGAAAATCACGAAGAGGGTAGAGGGTACGGCCCGCACCAGGTAGATCTTGGCAAATGGGTCGTCCCGCACGAACGCGGGGTAGATAGCGAGGAGGTTCGCTAGGAACACCACGCCCCAGAGGAAGTACGGCTCTGTGGATTTCTCCGACTTCCAGAGCCTCACTACCGTCGCAATGTACGCGATGACGGCGATGCCTTGGACCATGCTGTACGAGTGAAGCGGGTTGTCCGAGATGGCCCAGAACACGACCACCGCTCCGCCCAGCGCCAGGCAGGACTTCTGCACCGCGTCAAACGCGACATAGAGGGTTCCGTTATAGACGTGGAATGCGACCACCCCCAGAAGGATGATGGCGATGTTCACCACGCCCGCCGTGACGCCGAGATTTGCCGTCCAAGACTTGCTGGGTGAGACCCAGTACATCCAGAACGACAGCCCCATCATGACCATCATGAGTATCCATGTGGCCGGCACAGGGTTCGTCTCACCCTGCCACGCGCGACGGACGTAGTCCACCGCGGAGACAAGCATGAGAAGAGCAATGACCAAGGCGATCACCACGTAGAGGAGCGACGCTCGCCCCATTTCCGCCCTGATGCCCAGAATGAGCCCAATGATGACCGAGCTCACCACGGCCGAAAGGCCGAGGCACCAGAGAAGCATCCTATCCCTGTTGAAGAATCCGTGCAGGGAGAAGAGCACCTGGATAGTGAAGTAGGTGACGAACATTCCAAGGGAGAGGTTCGTCACGTCCCAGGTACGGAGAATGGTGACGAGCTGCGGGAGCATCGCCACCACGTTCACCAACCCTGCCAGCCAGATAATGCGCGGCCAGCGTATGGTGCGAGCGAGCTCTTCGCGTGTCACGTTTCACCTCTTTGTTAAACCAAGGTAGCTGACGAATTGTGAGTAGTACAGATTGGGTCCGTTGTGAAACGGGCTCCCATCGGAACATTCAAGTATGTGTGATCTTTACAGGCGAGTTGCTACTGTGTTTCAGAAACTTGAATGCTTTGATGGGAGAGCTGGGGCGGCGGTGAGGCCGCCCCGAGCTTCCTTGAACTGCTTCCGGCTCATTGTCTGGTTCGGTGTCCAAGACACGAGACGGAAGGGTTGTGCTTCAGTTGCCGGTCTCCTCCTTGATCCAGGCGATCTCCTCGTTGGGGCCGAGGATGATCGGCGCCGAACCGTCGTTGAAGGTGATGCGACGCGTCCCGTCCGACAGCTCGGTGACCTCGCAACTCCCCGTGGGGAGCCGGATCACGTTCGCCGCAGACGTCGTGCCGGCGCTCGGCGTGTCCTTGCCCTGCCGCCTGGTGGCGGCGGGCGTGGTGGCCGGGTTGGGGTTGTCCCGCACCGTGGGCGCGGGGATGAGGTTGGTGGTGTCGACGAACGCCGTCGGCTCGTCGAGTTCCGCCGCGTCCGGGACGGTGTCCACCGGGCAGCAGGCCTCCGCGCTGGGCTGGCGAGCCCCCGCGTAGACCTCCACTCCCCCGTCCTTCGCCGCGTCCGCGACGGTGTCCACCGTCGCGTTCAGCGCGAAGCAGGAGAGCGCTCCGAGGACGACGAGCGCCGCCAGGAGGATGCCGCAGCCGATCCCGAAGGACCGGAGCGACAGACCGCCCGAGTGCCTCACCACGTGGTGGTGGGCGTCGTCGGGACGGCCGGTGGGGTACGCCCTGCGGAGGCGCGCCTGGCGCTCCTCGGGCGTCTCGTCCTCGCGCGGCACCTGGTGCCGCGGGTTGTCGGGGTCGTCGGGCGCGGGGGCGAGCCGGGGATCCGGCTCGTCGCCCCTGGGGGGGTAGGCCATGTGACCTTCCTTGCTGGGGTTGCCCCTCAACCCGGGGCGGGGTGTTTCTAACTGAAGTGATGAAATGAGCTTGGTGGGATTGCTCCCGCCAGAATCTTCAACATGTGTTGAGTGCTCTGGTGGGAGTCCCGGCCGGAATCGCGTTGCGCGATCCCTTGTTGGCCGGGACAGGGCGGTGGGTCAGACCGCCGGTGGGTAGGACTTACTCAGAGGGAGAGCCGGTGAAGCTCGTCCTCGATCTCATTCATCAGGGTGAGCATCGGGTTGACATGGCTCTGCATGAAGTTCAGAGCCTGCCGCTCGATGACCTCGCGCACCGTCAGACTCTCCCCGTAGAGTGCCGCGTCGTACGGGTCGTCCGCGCCGAGCCAAAACCTGGCTGGATGCGTGGAGAGCCCGTGGACGTTGCCGAGGTAGACGTTGTCCAGTGTCACGGCCTCGCCGGGCTTGGTGCGGTTCCAGCCGTATTCGTGACGGCCGGCTTGCTTGATGTGCTTCTGGAGAGCCGCGATCTTCGTAATCAGCTCGCCGAACTCCTCCTTCGCCGGACCGAACGGGTACTTCCCGGCCCTGAGGCACTTCTCCGCTTCTTTCAGCTTGTTCTCATCCTGGAAGCGGCTGACGTAGTTGAAGAATTCAACGAGTGAGTGGATCGGGTTGTTCTCCATCTTGCTCCACACCCGCCAAAGCGAGGTGCGGAACTTCAACATCAGCGGCAGCGCCCCGTTCATCGGGCGGAGGAATACACGGTTGGGGGTGAGCTTGGCCTTGAGCGTCGCGAACATGCGGCGTCTCCTTCGCTGTTGGTGTTAGGTACAACCGGGAGCGATTTCTCCCGCCAGAGGCCACGTCTTGTGACATGAACTTTGGTGGGAGTCCCAGGCGTTGTATTGCCCGGGACCCGAATGTGCAGAGAGAAGGAAGGAAGTAGAGCGAAGAGTGCGCTAGGCGAGAAGGAGAGCGGCCACGAGGGCGAAGCTCAGGCCAAGCCCTTCCTTCAGGCTGACTCCGCCATCCATGATGATCTGGTAGATGACGGGAACCGCCACCTGCGCCAGTATCATGATCACGAAGAGGCGGCCGACTTGTGCCGGCGTGACCGTTGCCAGCATCCCGTTGAAGGCGAGGAGCCCGATGGCCCCCACCACACCGGCGGCCGTCGCGAAGCCGACCATAGATGCAGTGATGTCCCCCGCCCCTTCCCGAAAAGCGAAGGGGAGGACGAGGAGGAAGACGATCCCCGCGAATACTGCCGCGGAGACGTTTCCACCTAGCGTGCTTCGGTTCATGAGGAGGGGCCAGGCACCGAACGCGATGCCAGCCACGACTGCCGAGATTCTCGGGTCCATCTCTGTTTCCTTTCCTCTGTGTCCGGTGTTTAGCCGGAGCGTTGTAGTGTGCTTTCTGTTATTCCCTCCGGAGAGCTCAATGACTTGAGCGCTTTGGAGGGAGGGCGGTTGCCGTGGGTTAGACGGGCCGCCCAGGTGGTGCAGAGAGGAGGAGGTAATGGTGCGAGAATCAGCCGTGGGGCAACTCTTCGATCGTCATGTTGCCCACCACGTACGCGCACGCGTACGTGAAGACGACACAAGCCCCGAAGGCGAAGAGCGCGATGGGCAAATGCCACGCACCCTTTGACGCGGCCTCAATCGCGTACCGGCCCGCGTCCATGGTGATGACGAACCACCACATGGCGTACGCCCCGGCGGCGATGGCGAGCAGCGCCTTCCGCCACTCCTTCATGGGGATCATGAAGATCCCCGCGAAAAGTGCGACGACGAGGCAGGCCACCTGTGCGACGTCCAGGATCTGTGCCA
>CAZPCT010000016.1:0-4413 GCA_964585325.1 uncultured Candidatus Saccharibacteria bacterium | reverse complement strand
GCACCGCCACAGCAGGCCCAAACCCCTAAGGGAACCGGGAACAGTACAAGTGAGAAACCGGAGGACTCTTCCTTGAAAAATACTAGAATCCCGCGAAATCTTCTGACTTCACGTGTGTTGAGGGTACTTCGTCAATTGAATGTAGCAGATCAACCATTGCGTTGACAAATCCGGGTGGGCCCACCACATAAAAGATGGGTTGTGACATGTCCTTAAGGTGGGCGCGTAACATCTGTTCATCTATATACCCTTGCTCACCGTTCCACTCTTGTGCAGACTTCTCCATACCCGTCATTGTGGGGACAAGCCGGTAATAGGGAAGTGCTATGGTTTCTAGCTCGTGCAAGAATGCGGCGTCCTCGGGTGTAGGATTAGAATAAAAAACGGTTATAGGGCGGCTGGTACTTCTATACTCCTCATGCTTCACCATACTCCGCACGGGGGTGATGCCAATACCCCCCACCAAAAATACCACAGGGAGCTCGGTCTCCGTAGGGAGAACGAATTGACCCCCCGGCGCTTCAATACGCAGTTCGCTCCCTTCCGCACGCGCGGCAAGCCGTTGCTTGAAGTCTGAATCTTTCCTAATGCGCGTAGTAAACATAAGAAAATCTTCATGCGGCGCTGCAGCAATAGAAAATGTGTGGGAATCACTGGAGTCCTCAGATAAAAACACCTGCATGTACTGGCCGGGTTTAAATAAAAAATTTTCTGGCTTGGACACCTTACATGAGAGTGTGTTGCGCGCTACTTCTTCTTTTTTGAGGAGCGTAAGAATATATGTATCCATAACCTCGCTATAACTACCTAACACTATCCCTCCCTAACATCCTGCCCACTGCCTTATCAAAGACCGAGGGTATAAAGTAACCCCGCCGCCAAATGAGGTAGAGAAGAAGAGCGGCTGGGAAGATGGCAAGAATGGGGTTAATGAGTGCTCCCGCCACCACCACTACGCCGTATATCCATAGTGCCCAGCGCTGGCGCTTAATTAGACCATATGCGGCACTGAGCAACAGTGCGCCCGAAACCATGCGCAAGAGATAGAGCCAAAAGTTTCCATGACCGGGATTGAACAAATCCACAAACGTCGCCCCCAGCACACTCGTGCCACCTATGAGCGTAAGGAGAGCGACTATTTTCACAAACAGGGCCACATTCCCGCCGGGCAAATCCATATGCAGCTCGTGTGTCACCTCCGCAACTTCTTCCTCCAGTGTTTCCTTGGGCTTTGGGGCGGGATGAGGATCTGGCGCAATATCATAACGCTCTCCCGCTCCTGTGCTGTTGGGATTTTCTTCCGTCATGTTATTAGGCGCCTGAGACATGGTGCACGTATTATACCAAATTTACGCGTCCCCAAATCCTAAATCTGAGGATAGTGCGGACATTGCGTCTATGACACATTGTATGTGCTCTGATTCGTCCACCCCCAACTCGCGAATCCCCAGAGTAATATCTTCTCGGTTTATGGCCGCGGCAAAACCTTTCTTTTTAAGGTTCTTCAGTACTGATTTTGGTCTCATGCCTTCAAACGCTGTGGGGCGGATATGCGCGGTTGCCATGACCATGCCACAGAGCTCATCCACCGCAAATAATGTCTGAGCGAGTTTTGATTCTCTGGGAACACCTGAATACGTTGCATGACCCAGAATAGCGGTTATGACCTCGTCAGGATACCCTCCCTGTCTCAGGATTTCCGCTCCCTTCATGGGGTGTTCCGTGGGATACTTCTCATAGTCAAAGTCGTGGAGCAGACCGGTAATCCCCCATAGCTCGGTATCTTCACTCCACTTGTCTGCATACGAACGCATTGCGGCCTCAACAGCCAGGCAGTGCTTCCGTAAGCTGTCTGCTTCAACATACTGCGTAAGCAACTCCCACGCTTCGTTACGTGTTTTTTGCATAGTGACTTCCTAGGTCGGTTAACGAACGTGCATCTTCTTTTGTGTACTGTCCCACGCGTATTCGCTCTAACGAAGCCAGATACCCCCCTGTTCCAAGCTTTTCACCAATATCCCGGGCGAGCGCGCGGATATAGACGCCCGGCCCGGTAACCACCCGAAGCTCAAGAAGCGGCCAGGTATAGTCAAGAATCTCAATTTCTCTTATCTCTACTGTGCGTGGCGCAAGCGTTATTTCCTCTCCTTTCCGTACCCTGCGGTGCGCGGGGCGCCCCTTCACTTTCACTGCACTGTAGACGGGCGGTGTCTGCTGTACGTGTCCTACGAAGCTTTGGACAACATCTTCTACCCTTCCCCTATCAACTTCTTTATTTTGTCCTGTACCATTTTTATCCCCCTCTGCGTCATCTGTAGTACTCGTTTCACCAAATTTTACAACAGCAACGTATTCCTTTTCTTTTTTGACTTCGTCCGCAAGGTGCTTGGTAGAGTCGCGGCCAATAGCAACAACAAGAACACCCGAGGCTAGTGGGTCAAGCGTCCCTGCGTGGCCTACCTTTCTCTCACCCGTGATCTTCCGCACGGCGTCAATAATGTCATGCGAGGTAGGTCCTTTTGGTTTGTAGACAGGAATTATCATGGTTGGAACAACTTCTCTATACCTTCAGTAAAGTTTCCCAGCCCCCACGGGAACTCAACGTAATGCATTATATACTCCTGGGGCACTTTAAGCACGGCCGCAAGAAGGAGTAGAACGATGGTGAGCCGCCTGGTAACCGGCACGTGAAAGAGTTGTTTAGCGCCAAATATACCCAGGTACAGGTGTTCAAAAATGTTGGGCGCAAAGAAGAGAAGCGCCCGCAGACCGGTTATTTCAAAAAGTATAACGCCCGCAAACCGCCAGAAAAAAAGTACACGGAGCGTGCGCCTGGCAAACACCTCCTCAAGGCGCGCCGTTGCGTACAGGCCAAACGAGAGGTAGTAGAGGTCCAGGAACTTGTCTGTCAGTTGATACCCCGCAAACCCAAACCCTTCAGGGACACCGAGGGCACGAAGAACTGTAAGATCAAACGTATCTGCCACAAGGGAGGCGACCATACCCCAAAACGGCCAGCGCAGTATGGTGAACGGCACCAGAAGCCGTACCAGGACAACAATAACAACTATTGTGAGCTCGGCCATATGTCAGCAGCCTTAGGATAGAGTTGGGTAAGTGGATGTTCTGCACAGTTGTGTTTGCGCGCAGGGCAGATTTGCTGGCCGTAGAGGACAAGTCCCTGCCCAAATAAAAACCAGTTAGATGGCGGAAGGATCTTCATCAGGTCCTGCTCAATAGTGGCGGGGTCCGCGTGGTCTGTAAGATCAAACTTCCGTGCAAACCGCCGCACGTGGGTATCTACCGCAATACCGCCGGAACTGCCGTGGAGATTCCCTATCACAACGTTCGCGGTCTTTCTTCCCACGCCGGGAAGCTGCACCAGCTCGTCCACGCTGTGTGGAATCTTTCCGTTGTATTGCGTATGCAATATCTCCGCCGCAGCTATGATATTACGCGCTTTGTTTTTGTAAAAACTCACGGGATAGATGTCCTTCTCCATTTGTGACTGGCGGGCAGCCGCATATTCTTTAATGCTTTTGTACTTTTTAAAAAGTACGTCTGTGACTTCATTTACTTTCTTGTCTGTGGTTTGCGCGGAAAGAATGACGGCAAAAAGAAGTTCCCACGGCCTTTGGTAGTGTAAGATTGTCTCTGCCCCAGGAAACAGTGTACGAAGAACGCGCGCTATTTTCCGCGCACGCCCCTTTCGTTCCTTTAGTTTCTGGCTATCCACTGTACTTTTTAGTCGCGTGAATACAGCCCCGTCAGTGTGGCCGTTTCAAGGATATGACCTTCCATAGCCTGCTCAACATCCTCTTTGTTAGCGCTAGATTCTAGCTCCAGAGTAGTATCCAGTGCGTACAACGTAAAGTTGTAGTGGTGCGTGCCGCTAGGCGGACACGGGCCGCCATAGCCGGGTTCTTCAAAATCAGTCATCCCCTCAACGGCCTCCTCGGGCACACTGCCTTCTCCTATCGTGTCTGTGTTTGATGGGATGTTCCACACCGTCCAATGCGTCCAGCCACCCTCTTTTGGGGCGTCTGGATCGTGGACAATAAGCGCAAGAGACTGCGCACCGGCAGGCACGTCTGTAATGGAGAGAGTGGGGTTGATGTCGTCCTCATCGCACGTGTATTTGGATGGGATGGTCCCATTGTGAGAGAAATGCGAACTTGTAAGTTTCATTGGGGTGGTAGTGTTATCTGGCACTAACGTAAATGCCTGAGGTGGCGCAGCTTTGCTCAATAAAAAATAGCCCCCGCCGAACACGATGAGAACTATCGTGAGAGAAATCCACAGCCACCTCATAAGTAAAAACTACTGTAACAAAGCTTTAAGAGGCGCGCAACCCTTTGTCTATAACGACTGTTTTACGTCTTCCTGTCCGCCCTCCCACTACACGGACCGCCC
>CAZPCT010000015.1:0-10609 GCA_964585325.1 uncultured Candidatus Saccharibacteria bacterium | reverse complement strand
TTCCGCGTCATCTCCCCTTCGGGAGACGCCGATGTGGACGCGGCCGCCGTCCGGTGCACGGAGCAGAGGACGTTCCGTCCGCTGGAGCCGCCAACTGGCGACACCTTCCACACGCTTCGGAGGTATACGATCCGGAGGGTGGTGGATTGAGGATCTGAGCTGTCCTCTCCCACGCGCAAAATGAAAGCCCCACCTCGCGTAGTTCGCGAGGCGGGGCTTTCTGTTTTTAACAGACTGAGATTCTAGTTCACCTGGCTAACAATGCTGTTTGCGAAAGAGATAACCGCAAATGCCAGAAGCGCAACTACAAGGCCAATAATACCGTATGTTATTGTCTTGCGCGCGCCTTCCACCTTTCCCTCCTCTCCTCTGCTGGTGGCGTAGACGGCGCCTCCCCATACCACCATAATGACGGCGATGACCGCTACAAACGCAATGAGGATCTGAGCAATGTCTATCATGAGATCCAAGACGCTGTTTACGTCCAGATCCCTTACAGGCCGAGGACTCTCACTTGGTGTCTCAGTGGGCGGTCGAACCTGTGCTGATGCGGCCGGAGCTGCAAGGAGGGCGGCTACGACGGGTGCCGTTACTCTAAATAAAGCTGTGCGCATGGTGTAGATAATGTAAATAATTGACGAAGTGATACTTGCGTATACATAGTATACCGCGTGAACGACCTTTTTGCGAGTACGTTTTCCACCCCCTACCCGCCTACAACAATACTCTCAACCAAATTCATGATTCCTGCGGACAAGATAAGGACAATGAGCCCAATAACGGTGTAAAGCACTGTCTTGTGCGCCTTTTTTACCTGGTCTTCCTTTCCACCAGAGGTGGTGTAGAGAAAGCCGGCCCATATAATCATGATGACCGCTATGGGCCCGGCAATAAGGAGGAGCGTCTCAATAATTTTGTTGAGCAGGGTAATGAGGTTGTCATTTCCCTCTCCTAACGGATTGGGTATCTCAAACACAGTGTTGTCCCCTCCACCTGGGTCGTCACCCACAGGGTCGTCACCCTGTCCCCACGCGGGAAGTGCCAGCAAAAACCCCAACAGTGGCCATATAAGTTGTGAATGTGTCATTCTTTTCATACTATCATGCTACCTGGTAGCTTGTAACAGTTCGGTCACGCGATCCTCCGCTTGTGAGACCGCCTCGCGTGAGACCGCCCGGCCCAACGTCACGTCTTCTATCATCTTCTTAAAAATATCCCGTACGGCCGCGTAATCAAACTGCGGCCAGCTGTCCGCTATAAGAGCCTGCCGGGCAAACACTCCCAGCTGCCGGTCGTGCCCCACCTGCAACTCAATAAGATCGCGCCTGCTGGTGGGGAGGCCGGTGTGGCTGAGGTAATTAAATTGCGCGTTGCGGGAAGCGGCAAATGTCCAGAACGTCCACGCGGCAAATTGTTTTGGGCTCGCGATACTGACCGCGCCGGCCCAGTAGCGCGCTAAAACAACGTCTGTGTAGGATGGGTTTTGTGTCCTGTCTACCACTTGCGGCAACGGAGCCACGTCAAACGGTAGTCCAGATTCGCGCATTTCAGAGAGTTCTGACGCGTAGCCCACGTACATCGCCGCCCGGCCGTTCAAAAATGTTGTTTTAGCGTCCCCTTCGCGGCGTGACCAGGTGTACGCTTCTTTGGCGGGATCCGCAAAATTTGTGTAGTACGTAAGCGCGTTCTCCCCAGGAGAAAAGGACGCGTCCCCCTGCGGCGTGCGTGTCTCGTCTGCAAAGCGCGCGCGGTTGTTTTCTGTGTCAGCCATTCGCGCGCCGTTCTGCAGCATAAGTGTTTCTACAATATCATCCGCGTGCTCAACATTATTTTGGGTTCCCAGTGTCGCCCCCGCCTGAAGGATCGTCCCGTCCTCTGCCACTATGGTGGTGCGCTTGACCACGTCATTGAATGCTTCCCACGTGCGTGGAGCGCTCACTACGCCATGAGCATTGAAGAGATTGGTGTTGTAGTAGAGCGCAAGGGAGTCCACATACATCGGCACGCCGCCTATAACACCGCCACCACCCACCAGGTCTTCAGACGCCACGTCTACAAATTCTGTGCGAAAATGGGTGGGGTTCATGAGTTCCGACGGAGCTGGCGCGAGCTTGTCCCCATGTTTGGCTATCCATGTATGATGAATAACAAACACGTCGGGCCCTTGCCCTGCCGCAAGCGCGTTCAAAAGGTCTGTCTCGTACGTTCGCTCGTTCTTTTGTGCGTACTGTACCTCAATGCCGGGGTACTCTCCCTCAAAAGAGGTGATAATATCTTTCCAGGCAGTGGCGCTTTCAAAACTCCAGAGTGTGAGGGTACCCTCAAAGCGCTCGTCGCTACGGCGGATGCCGAACGCAAAAATAACTCCCACCACAAGAAGAAGGATGATGCCGCCAATGACGAGTCGTTTTTGATAAGGGCTCATAGAATTTTTGAAAGGCGCGCGCCGGGCGTTCTTTAAGCGTTAGTTTTTTTAAACAATAGTCCCCAGTGATTAACGCTTGCAACAAACTCTCTTACAAACACAAATCCCTCTTCCTCCGCAAGAGTATGACCCTCGTCTTTAGAGAGCTTCCACCCTGTATCTCCGGGCCCAAACGGCGTGTGGGGAAGCCAATCTATCATCACAAGCTGTCCCTCTTGTTTTAGGACCCGGTACGCCTCACGCACGATAGTCCCTTTCTGTTGTGATTGGAACAGGATGTTTGCCAGGAGGACTACGTCTTGTGAGGCGTTATCCAACTGTGACCCATTTTGGGTTTCCAGGTTTGCCCGTACAGGGCGGATGTTGTTGAGCCCTGCGTCACGTGCTTTGGTGCTGACTACTTGCAGCGCCTTGGGCTGTACGTCAATGGCGGTTACCGTTCCTGAAGGTCCCACCATGCGGGCAATGAGCAGGGTGAAATAGCCGGAACCGCACCCGAAGTCCGCCACCTGAGCACCCTCTGGGATATGCAAATTGCGGACAATGCGGTCTGGGTGCGTGAAACCACCCGGCGACACGCCCGTGGTCCGCAGTGTTGAGTTGTGTGCTTTCCCTCCGGTGGCAGGCACTGTGTGTGGAGCAACTAAATGGTGGTAATGGATGCTATCTCGTCCCCTGGTTTGAGTTTCATAATGCGTACGCCTTGTGTGGCGCGGCCAAGGAGCGATATGTCTTCAAGTGGTGTGCGTATGATCTGTCCTTTTTTAGAGACGGCAATGAGGTCTTGCTCTTCATCCTTCAGGGCGCGCGCTCCTACAATAGGCCCGGTTTTTTTGCTCACCTTAGCGGTAAGCACGCCCTTGCCCCCCCGTTTTTGCCGTTTGTATTGATCAAGCTTCGTCTTTTTCCCAAATCCTTGAGACATCACCACTAACAGTGAGTTAGACTGGCGTGCCCCGCCTGCTTGCCCTGAGCTTGCCGAACGGGCGTTTGAGGCAGGACTCTCTTTCTTGCCGGCAATGACGTCCATGCCGCAGACTGCGTCGGCCTTGGCAAGTTTCATGCCTATAACGCCTTGTGCGCCTCTACCCATGTCTCGCACGTCACGCTCTGGAAAGCGGATGGCCTGTCCGCTCTGAGACACCAGGAGGATATCGTCGGTGCCGCGACTGGGTTTGACCCATCCAAGTTCGTCTCCTTTCTTAAGACCAATGGCGATGAGGCCGTTGCGGCGCACATTTTGAAATGAGGCGAGCTCTGTCTTCTTAATTATACCATCGCGGGTTGCCATAACCAAAAAACTGTACTCTTCTTTTTTCTTACTGTGTGCGAGCGGCACAATAGCGGTGATACTCTCCTGTGGTGAGAGGTCAAGGAAGTTGACGACAGCCCGTCCTTTTGAGGTGCGGCTTGAAAGCGGTATCTCATAGGCGCGTTTTTGGAACACCTTACCAGTGGACGTGAAAAACAGCACGTCGTCATGCGAAGAGCTGGTGATCATGTGCTCTATCACGTCTTCTTCAGAAAGTTTCGCCCCTGTCTTTCCTGTGCCGCCCCTGCGCTGCGCTTTCCATGTGTCTGGTGAGAGGCGCTTTATGAACCCCGAAGCAGACAACGTGATGATGACTTCTTCCTCTGGCACCAGATCTTCCTCCTTTATCTCCCCCACTTTTTGGGAATACACCTTTGTGCGCCGCCCGTCCCCGTACGCCTCCTTCATGTCCGCAAGCTCCTTCTCAACTACACCCCACAGCTTCTTTTCCGAACCCAGGATGTTTTTAAGGGCGGCTATAAGTTCTTGCTTCTCTTTGAGCTCGTCATCTATTTTCTTGCGCTCAAGTCCGGCAAGAGTCTGCAGGCGCATCTCCAGGATGGCACTTGCTTGCCTGTCTGAAAGCTTGAACTTTTTCATAAGCGCGGCGTGCGCGGCTTCCTTTGTGTCAGACTTCTTAATGGTCTCTATAACCGCATCAATGTGGTCAAGCGCCAAGGCCAGCCCCTCAAGTATGTGTGCCCGTTCCTCTGCTTGTGCAAGCTCATATTTGGTCCGGCGTTCAACCACTTCCTTTCGGTGTACCAGGTAGTACTCAAGCATGCCCTTCAAAGAAAGGACCTGGGGCTGAATGCCGTCCACCAGTGCGATCATGTTGAGGTGGAACGTTTTTTGCAGATCGGTCACTTTCCATAGGCGGTTCAGTATCTTTTGTGGATGCGCGTCACGCGAAAGATCAATGACAATACGCACACCCTCCTTGTCAGACTCGTCCCGAATGTCTTTGATGCCTTCAAGCTTCTTGTTTTTAACGAGGTTGGCAATGGCCTCTAAAAGAGTGGCCTTGTTCACCTGGAATGGGATTTCAGAGACGATGATTTGGTACGTATTCTTCTCCCCCTCCACTATTTCCGCTGTTCCGCGCATCACAATAGGACCCTTCCCGGTGGTGTAGGCGTGTAAAATGGCCTTTTTATCATAAATGGCGCCGCCAGTGGGAAGGTCTGGACCGGTGACGATCTCCGCAAGCTCTTCGTGCGAGGTTTTAGGGTTCTTTATAAGCACAATGCACGCGTCAATGAGCTCTGTGAGGTTGTGGGGGGGGATGCTTGTGGCCATACCGACTGCGATGCCCACCGAACCGTTCAGCAGCAGTTGGGGCACCCGTGCGGGAAGCACCCGCGGCTCTTTGCGCGTGCCGTCATAGTTGTCGGCCCAGTCCACCGTGTCTTTCTCAATGTCTTTAAGCATCTCGTCGGCAATTTTTGCCATACGGGCTTCCGTGTACCGCATAGCGGCGGCGGCGTCTCCGTCCATAGAGCCGAAGTTGCCTTGTCCGTCCACCAGCGGGTAGCGGAGAGAGAAGTCCTGCGCCATGCGCACCATTGAGTCGTAGATGGCGGAGTCCCCGTGCGGGTGGTAGTTACCCATAGCGTGACCAACTATCTTCGCCGACTTCTGCAATTTTGCGCCAGAACGCACGCCCATTTCTTGCATGGAATACAAAACACGCCTCTGCCCGGGCTTCAGGCCGTCTCTCACGTCGGGAAGGGCGCGCGCGACAATGACGCTCATGGCGTAGTCCAGGTACGCCTCGCGCATTTCCTGTGTTATTTCCCGTTTTTCAATGTTTCCTATGTCAGCCATGTTCTCGTGAGTAGTTAGTAGTGCGTAGTGAGTAGCGTTTTGTGGTAGGTGACCTATAACCTACCGCCTACTCACAATTATCTAGACTATTGTGTATCAGTAGGAAGAGGGAAGGCTGCGCGCTCTTCCTCTGTCTCTACCGAAGTCGTTAGTGTGCTCACCTGCTGTTTAATGCTCGCAAATCCTGCGCCTAACGAACGGCCAAGTGATGCGAATGGTCCCTCCACGTCTGGCTGCTCAACGGCCGCAACCTGCCCCTCCGTATCCTGTATGGCGGCAGTGAAGACATCTGGCTGC
This sequence comes from uncultured Candidatus Saccharibacteria bacterium, assembly GCA_964585325.1. Lineage (GTDB taxonomy): Bacteria > Patescibacteriota > Minisyncoccia > JACQLN01 > CAZPCT01 > CAZPCT01. The sequence continues at coordinate 4,748 of CAZPCT010000015.1, read as the reverse complement.
GCAAAGCGCTTGTCCAGCGTTGTGGCCCAGAGCCCACCCACCACCAGCACTGCAACCGCCATGGCTCCAGCAAGAATGGTTCGCTTCTGCCGGTCTGATTTCTTCTGAAGACCGTCTACAAGTCTATACATTATAATATATGTCCGGTTTATGCGGAGGGTTTGAGCACCACTATCTGTGTATCTTCTTCGTCCAGCGTCTCGTTCTGCTTGACGGTCAAAGAATCAAGGGACGCACCTTCTGCTCCCATCTCCTTTTGAAATGCCTTGAGTGCGGTCCCCTTACCACCCGAGCGGTCTATTGGCACGACAATGCGGGGATCAATTTGATTTGTTATACGCACTGCCTTTGCTACGTCTATGCCGCCATCCGCTGCGTCCGTGTCTAGCGGCAAGATCAGAATCTCAATAGTGCCCAGAGTTTCCAAATCCTTGTCGTTCAGTGTGTCTGCGGCGTAGGTGTCTATATACCCAATAGTGCGCCGTTCGTACCGCACCACAAAAAGGTTGGGTGCCCGGTGAGTGGTGCTTTCTCCCCGCGTAGCTACAACAAAAAAGCCCCCAATGTCGTACTCGCCAGGTGTTGCAATGAGGTGCGGGTCTTCATAGGTGTCCGCGTATTGCTCAAGTTGATATCCAATAAGGGACACGCCGCCTTTGTTCGTCAGCCTTTTCTTTCCCAGGTCTTTTTCCGGAGGGTTGATGAAACAACGGTCTCCGGGTCCTTTTATAGCTACCGAGGAGCCGCCCGTCCACTCAATTGTCGTTGCCATAATGCTCTTAAAGTAGCACGAGATAGGAGGAGTGACAATGTAATTTTTTAATGGTTTTTCTGCACAGAATGAGCAGCCCCAAACAACGAACGCGCCCTGTGGCAGGCGATACGCCGTGCGCCTTGATTAACCACAACCCCTTTGGTATAGTTGCTACCTAATGAATGAGACAACTACCGTGTCTGTGGGCGCGCAGCAGGAACAGGCGCGCGGTATGAAGGAGCTCCTGGCCCAGAAGGGGGAGCTTTTTGAGTTTCCCAAAGAAGGTGAAATTATTGAGGGAAAGGTGCTTGAAAAGGGACGCAACAAGATATTTTTTGACCTAGGGGCGTTCAGAACCGGCGTGGTCTACAAGGCGGAAGTTGATCTTTCTATGTATGACGTCAACGAGATTCGTGTGGGCCAGGTGTTGCCCGTGAAGATCTTGGCGCTTGAAAATGACGACGGTCTTGTAGAACTCTCGTTACGGGAAGCAGGACTTGATCGTACGTGGGACGAGTTGCGCGAAACAAAAGAGAAGGGAGAGGTCTTTGAGATAATTTTAGAGGACGCGAACCGCGGCGGTCTTCTGGTAAACGTAAAAGGGGTACAGGCGTTCCTGCCTGTTTCGCAACTGGCACCAGAACACTATCCCCGTGTGGAAGGGGGCGACAAGGAAAAGATTTATGAGGAGCTCAAGCAATTTGTAGGCACTCCGCTGGAGGTGAAGATCTTAGACTTGGACCAGGGAGCCAACAAACTCATTCTTTCTGAAAAGGCAAAAGTATCCAAGTTGCTCAAAGAAAAGCTCGCGGGCTACGAAGTAGGTCAAGTTATAGAAGGAGCGGTCTCGGGTATAGTTGATTTTGGCGCGTTCATAACGTTCAACGGCATAGAGGGCCTGGCCCACATTTCGGAACTTGGCTGGCAGCTGGTAGAAGACCCGCACGACGTAGTCTCTATAGGAGAGGCGGTGTCCGCAAAGATTATTGATATTGAGGGAGACAAAGTTTCACTTTCGCTTAAGGCCTTAAAGCCTAACCCCTGGGACGCGGTAGCCGAAAAATACAAAGTGGGCGACACGATTGAAGGAGAGGTGGTGAAGTTCAACCCGTTTGGTGCGTTTGTGCGGGTGGAGCCTGAGATCCAGGGCCTTGCCCACATTTCTGAGTTTGGCGGGTATGACGAGATGATTCGCACGCTTGAAATGGACGGCTCTTATACGTTCACCATTACGATGCTGGAGCCCCAAGAATACAAGATGGCCCTCAAACTCGTCACTGACGAAGCAAAAGCGGTAGAGAAAGAACCCGAAACCGCTGTTGCAGACGCTGCCGGTCCGACGCCCGAGGAATCAGGAAGCACGAATTAAGAATCGCGGACTTTTCCTTGATTCATAATTCATAATTCTTAATTCATTCTCTTGAAACCTGTCATTAAAAACATTCTCATTGCGGTTGCCGCCTTTATTGTTCTGGTGGCTCTTTTTTCGTCTCTTGGCACCAGGGGCCCAGAACCGCAAGATGTTGCACTCTCTCAGGTGGTTGAGCGCATAGAACAAGGCGCGGTTGAACGGCTTGAGGTTGAAGGGAGCACCATTACCGCGCACCTGCGTGACGGTGGCACAGTCACGTCACAAAAAGAAACGGAGGCGTCACTTACCGAATCACTTACGAATTTAGGCCTTACTACGCAGCAACTTTCCACGGTTGCCATTGAGGTTAAAGGACAGAGTACAAAAAGTGCGGTACTCCTCACCGTCCTCCCGCTTCTTATTCCGTTCATTCTCATTGTGGCCTTCTTCTGGTTTATCTACCGGCAGGCGCGGGGCGGCCAGATGCAGGCACTCAATTTTGGCGCTTCCCAAGCCCGGCTTTTTAGTGGGGACAAGGAAAAGATAACGTTTGAAGACGTTGCCGGCGCGGAAGAGGCGAAGGAGGAGCTAAAAGAAGTGGTTGAATTTCTCCGCTCACCAGGTAAGTTTCTGCGCATTGGCGCGCGTATCCCCCGGGGCGTCCTTCTTATGGGACCCCCTGGTACGGGCAAGACGCTTATGGCCCGCGCGGTTGCCGGCGAGGCGGGCGTTCCTTTTTTCCATATCTCGGGCTCAGAATTTGTTGAGATGTTTGTGGGTGTGGGAGCTTCGCGCGTGCGGGATCTGTTTAAGACCGCCAAGAAGAGCGCCCCTGCCATTGTCTTTGTTGATGAAATAGACGCGGTGGGGCGTCACCGTGGCGCGGGTCTTGGCGGTGGACATGACGAGCGGGAACAGACACTCAACCAAATACTTGTGGAACTGGACGGCTTTGATCGTGATACGAACGTTATTGTGATGGCGGCAACAAACCGTCCCGACATTCTTGACCCAGCGCTGCTGCGCCCCGGCCGGTTTGACCGCCGCGTGGTGATTGATGAGCCAGATATTAAGGACCGGGAAGCCATTTTAAAGATCCACGCCAAAGAAAAGAAGGTGGAGACAGATGTGGCGTTTAGGGTTATTGCGGAGCGCACGCCCGGCTTTTCGGGAGCGGACCTGGCCAACCTGGTCAATGAGGCCGCGCTTCTTGCCGCCCGCCGGAACAAGACAAAGGTGTCCCAACAGGAGCTGGCAGAATCTATAGAGAAGGTGATGCTGGGCCCTGAACGTAAAAGCCGCCTCCTTTCACCAAAAGAAAAGAAGATTGCCGCCTATCACGAAGCAGGCCACGCGCTTGTCGCGTCCCTGTTGCCAGAAGTAGACCCTGTTCACAAGGTCTCCATCATCTCCCGCGGCAGAGCCGGCGGCTACACCCTTAAGATTCCCAAAGAAGAGACCCATTTTTATTCAAAGACAAAGTTTGAAAACGAGCTTACTGTGCTCTTGGCTGGGCACGCGGCAGAAAAGATAATGTTTGGCGAAGTGACCACCGGTCCCTCGTCTGACCTAAAACGCGCCTCACAACTTGCCCGCTCAATTGTGACCGAATACGGGATGAGCACCAAAATAGGCCCCGTCACGTTTGGTGAGAAGGAGCAGCTTGTGTTTCTGGGCAAGGAGCTCTCAGAAAACCGCAATTACTCAGAGGACGTTGCTTCAAAGATAGACAAGGAGATCTCCTTGTTCATCTCAAAAGCGCACAAAAAGGCCTCTTCTCTTATAAAGAAACACAAGGACCACCTGGAAAAGATAGCCGGGGTCCTTTTGGAGAAAGAAACCATAGAGCAAAATGAATTCAATTCGTTGATAAAAGGACTGAAACCAAGTAGTGCATGAATTCATTTTTGGGAAGGGGTCGGGAAACGGGAGTTTCCCGTGGCGGATAAAACCCTCGGGGACTAGCTGAAAACCGAGGGGTTTTTAGGAGGAGCGTAGCGACGACGGATGATTTCAGCAAGCTTGTAAAGGGCCTCCAGGCGGCGTAATAGGTGGCGCAAGGCCCGCAAAAGCGGTGTGTTCCGCGTGGAACATACCGTTTTTTGGTGGCCAAAAGAGGGAATAGCTCTCAATAAGGGGGGCTTTGCAAAACGGCGCAAATGGCTATATTACGCCAAAAACCCCCTAAAAACTTGACAAATAGTTGACACTATTTTGTATATTGCGTATACTACAGGATGTAAGCTAAAGTTAGTCAAGAACACTACATACTATAGGGCGCGAGGAGAGACCGGAACCCAGCCGGAAATAATACTGGGCGGCACGGCCGTTTGGACGTCTTCTCCTCTATGTACCTAATACATACCCTCCAGGAGGAGAAGACATCTAAGCGGCTTTTTTGGAAAGTGAGCTGAGGGGGTTACTCGGATACCGGCAAGGGGCGGTGGACGTCTCAATCACAACGGGAGCTCTTCCCTGTGCGATCAAGAGGCGGCATCCTAAGCCACCAACCGTATCCTGGTTCCTCCCTAGCTCACTCTCTAAAAGAGGAGAGACAGTTCACAACATCGTTCCGGCGGCATCAACGGCGGAACTCAACACAGAGGAAAGGAACAGAGATGCTGGCACAGATCCTGGACGTCG
>CAZPCT010000014.1:0-15766 GCA_964585325.1 uncultured Candidatus Saccharibacteria bacterium | reverse complement strand
TCTGCCTGGTCCTGGTTGATGAGGTCCCCTTTGCGAATGACAAGATTGTCATCTGCGTCGCGGAATGTGGTTAGCGAGACTCTCCCTATCACCCGCTCACCCATTGTGGACGTGAGCTTGTCATTGTCTTGTACGTACTTGGTGACCCCTTCTGTGTCACCACAGTCGTCCTCACGCACCACCACGTCCTGGGCCACGTCCACCAATCGGCGGGTAAGATACCCCGCGTTTGCCGTCTTAAGTGCTGTGTCGGTGAGTCCTTTTCGTGCGCCGTGCGTGGAAATGAAGTATTCCAGCACGTTAAACCCTTCCTTGAACGAGGACGTAATAGGCAGCTCAATAATCTCTCCTCCAGGGTTCGTTACAAGTCCTTTCATGCCCGCCATCTGCACCAGCTGGGCCGTGGAACCTTTGGCTCCCGACTCAAAAATGATGCGCACGGGGTTTGTTGCTCCCATAGCGGGGGAGACAACATCTGAGAGCGCGTTCTTGGTGCGGGACCATACTTCAACTGCGCGCTGTCTGCGTTCATGCACAGAGAGAAGACCCTGTTCATAGTGTTCCTTGAGCAGGGCTACGTCAGCCACCGCCTGTTTTATGAGCTCATCCTTTTCGGCTGGAATGACCAGGTCGTTCATACCCCAGCTGATGCCAGAGAGAGTGGCGTAGTGGAACCCGAACTGTTTCATGCGGTCCAGCGCGTCTTGTGCGGCCTCCTGGCTCATTTTATTAATGATGTCAGCCGTCAGCTTAGAAAGGTCGCGCTTGCGCATCTGCTGGTTGATGAAGTCTATTTCCTTGGGAAGCGAGAGGTTGAATATGATGCGTCCCACGCTGGTGGTGATAAGTTCCCCTTTTGTCTTTTCTGAACGCACCTTGATGGGCGCTTGGAGGTCTATGACGCCTGCGTCATGGGCAGTGATTGCTTCGTTGAAGGACGAAAAGACTGAGGAATACTCTTTCCTTTCTTCGTCCATGCCAGTGAGCCAGTAAATGCCCAAGATCATTTCAAGTGTTGGGTCCACAACCGCGCGTCCCGTAGCGGGCTTACGCAGGTTCGTTGAGGCGAGCATAAGTTCGTGCGCTTCTTTCTGTGCCGCCTGTGAAAGGGGCAGATGCACGGCCATCTGGTCACCGTCAAAGTCCGCGTTGAACGCGCTGCAGACAAGCGGGTGGATCTGAATGGCGGAGCCCTCAATCAGCACCGGCTGGAATGCCTGTATACCCAGGCGGTGAAGTGTGGGCGCGCGATTCAAAAGCACAGCCCGGTCCTGAATAACCTCTTCCAAAGAGGCCCACACCTCGTCTGTCTCCTCTTCAATCAGCCGGCCCGCCGTACGGATGTTTGGCGCTATTTCCTTTTCGTATATAAGTTTGTTGATGACAAACGGCTTGAAAATCTCAAGCGCCATGCGCTTGGGCAGCCCTGTCTGATAGAGCTTGAGTTCGGGACCCACCACAATAACAGAGCGTCCTGAGTAGTCCACGCGCTTACCCAGCAGGTTCTGGCGGAAACGCCCCTGCTTTCCTTTAAGCATGTCTGCCAGGGAGCGGAGTGGGCGGCGCCGGCCGCCGGCTGAAGCCGTTGAGGCCTGGCCGCGGCGCGCGGAGTTATCTATGAGCGCGTCCACCGCTTCTTGCAACATACGCTTTTCGTTTCTAATGATAACCTCTGGCGCGTTGAGCTCCAGAAGCTTCTTGAGCCGGTTGTTGCGGTTGATGACCCTTCGGTACAGATCGTTGACGTCTGAAGTGGCAAACCTACCGCCATCAAGCGGTACCATGGGACGGAGTTCTGGTGGGATAACAGGTAGTACGGTCACGAGCGTCCATTCGGGGCGGATGTTTGCACGAAGCATAGACTCAACCACCCGCAGACGGCGGTTCAACTTCTTAAGCTGCGTAGCGGAGGCGGTCTTTTCAATGTCTTTCTTCACCTCTTCCCGCAACTCACTCAAATCCATCTCTTTAAAAATGTCCTGTATAGCCTCTGCGCCAATCCCCGCCTTGAAGACCTCGCCATATTTGAGCGAAAGGTCGTAGTAGTCAACCTCTGAAATTATCTGGTGCTTTTTGAGCTTACGTACCTCATCTACACTCTGGTCACGCAACTTTTTCAGTTCTTGTTTTGCGCCTTTTGTCGTTTCGCTCTTTAGCTTTGTCTTGTATTCCTTTTCTATTTCATCTATGACCCGCTCCCGCGCCTCTTCATCAATGTCCACAATAATATATGAAGCAAAGTAGATGACCTTCTCCAGCGCCTGAATGGAGGTGTCCAAAAGCAGCCCCATTTTTGAGGGAATCCCGCGGAGGAACCAGATGTGAGATACAGGTGCCGCAAGCGTGATGTGCCCCATACGTTCCCGGCGCACAATGGAGCGGGTAACCTCTACGCCACATTTGTCACAAATAATACCTTTGTAGCGAATACGGCGGTACTTGCCGCAGTAACATTCAAAGTCCTTGGTTGGCCCAAAGATGGCCTCTGAAAACAGGCCGTCTTTTTCTGGCTTCTGGGTACGGTAGTTGATTGTCTCCGGCTTGATAACCTCTCCGTGTGACCAGGCCAGAATGTCCTCTGGGGAGGCAAGTGTTATGCGGATGGCGGAGAAGTCTTTTATGCCTTGTTGTGTTGCGAGTGCCATGAGTGTTGGTGGTTAGCAGGGTGTAGATAGGATTTACGGTCTACAGTCTGCGGTCTGGTATGTTAGGCTGTTGCTTTTTCCTTCTCTTCTTCATCCGCGACCTTTTCTTTTGTCTTTTCCTCTTCGTCTTCATTCATCGCCTCACTTTCGTCAGCCCGTGCGTAGTTTGACTTATGTTCATCCTCGTCATCCGGCCCGCGCTGCTCTCCCACAAGCTCCACATTAAGCCCCAGTCCTTTCATTTCATTCATAAGCACAAAGAACGAGGCGGGAATGTTGGGCGCCTGTATCGGTTCGCCCTTAATGATGCTTTCGTACGCATGTCCGCGTCCCATTACGTCGTCTGACTTGATAGTAAGCATTTCCTGCAACGTGTGCGCAGCGCCGTATCCTTCAAGCGCCCACACTTCCATTTCTCCAAACCGCTGGCCGCCAAACTGGGCCTTACCGCCCAACGGCTGTTGGGTGATGAGGGAGTAGGGACCAATGGAGCGCATGTGTAACTTGTCCTCAACCAAGTGGTTAAGTTTGATCATGTAGATCATGCCCACCGTTACCCGCTGATTAAACGACTCTCCCGTTAGTCCATCGTACAGCGTCACCTTGCCGTCTTCTGGCAAGCCGGCTGCCACAAGCTCCTCCTTTATCTCCTCTTCTGTGGCTCCCGCAAGCACCGGCGTGACCGCGCGGTATCCCTGCTTGTGCGCCGCCCAGCCTAGGTGCGTCTCTAGAATCTGTCCAATGTTCATACGGGACGCTACACCAAGCGGGTTTAAAACAATGTCCACCGGCGTGCCGTCCTCTAGGTATGGCATATCTTCAACAGGTAGTACCTTTGCGATAACTCCCTTGTTGCCGTGGCGCCCGGCGAGCTTGTCTCCCACGTTTATCTTGCGGTACTGCGCCACCTCAACCTGCACCGAGCGAATAACGCCCGCGGGCAGCTTATCTCCCTTGCTCCGTTCAAAAATGCGTACACCTACCACGCGCCCGCGTTTGCCGTGAGAAAGGGTAAGTGAGGTGTCCTTGATGTCACGCGCCTTCTCGCCGAATATGGCGCGTAACAGGCGCTCTTCCGCGGTGAGGTCCGCCTCACCCTTGGGGGAGATCTTTCCCACTAGGATGTCGCCCTGCTTGACCTCTGCGCCAATACGAACAATGCCTTCTTCATCAAGGTCTTTGAGCTTCTCTTCAGACACGTTGGGGATGTCGGGTGTGCACTGCTCAGGTCCCAACTTGGTCTCACGCACATCTATAGTGTAGTCCTCAATATGCACAGAGGAGAAACAATCCTCTCGCACCAGACGTTCAGAAATAATGATGGCGTCTTCAAAGTTGTAGCCGCGCCATGCCATGAAGGCTACAAAAAGGTTCTGCCCCAATGCTAAGACGCCGTTGTCAGACGAAACGCCGTCTGCAAGCACGTCGCCGCGCTGCACACGGTCTCCCTTCTTTACCAGCGGATAGTTGCTGAGGGACATATACTGGTTTGACCGCACAAAGTTCTGCAGCTTGTGCGTCACCTCAAATCCTTTCTTGGGTGCTGCCACCTCTTTCTTCTTTTTCTTTTTAGCTTCCGCCTCTCGCACAGAGCTTAAAAACCCTTCGTGCATAAGCGCCGCCGGCTTCTGGTCATACCGGACAACCACTTTCTGGGCGTCAGCATGAATAACCTCGCCGTCTTCCTGGGCAATAATGAGATACCCTGAATCCTGCGCAGCACGCTCTTCCGCCCCTGTCCCCACCAGCGGCACTTGCGGACGGATAGGTGGTACGGCCTGCCGTTGCATGTTGGATCCCATGAGCGCGCGGTTCGCGTCGTCATGCTCAAGGAAGGGGATAAGCGACGTTGAAATGGAAACGATCTGCTGTGGGTCTATGTCTATATATTCTATCTTGTCTCTGGATACGAGCACCGGCGCGCTCTTGTAGCGAGCCTCCACGTATTCCTCTTTCAGGCCGCCCTTCCCGTCTGTAGCTACCCCCGCGTGCGTGATGTAGTGACGCTCCTCTTCCAGCGCATTGAAGTAGACAACTTCGTTTGTTACCTTTCCCTTCTCAACCTTCCGGTAGGGCGTCTCAATGAAGCCCAGCTCATTTACTTTTGCAAATGAAGCAAACGACTCCACTAAGCCAATATTTGGCCCTTCAGGAGTCTGGATGGGGCAGATGCGCCCATAGTGAGAGGTGTGCACGTCACGTACGTCAAAACCAGCCCGTTCCCTGGCAAGTCCGCCGGGCCCAAGCGCGGAAATGCGACGCTTGTGCTCCAGCTCTGCCAGCGGGTTCACCTGGTCCATAAACTGGGAAAGTTGTGATGAGGAGAAAAACTCCTTGATAACCGCAATGAGCGGGCGCGCGTTAATAAGCTGCGCCGGTGTGACTGCGTCGGGCTCATGAGTGGACATGCGGTCGCGGGCAATGCGCTCTATGCGGGAGAGTCCCAGGCGCAGACGTTGCTGCACCAGCTCTCCCATACCCCGAATACGCCGGTTACCCAGGTGGTCAATATCATCTCCTGTTGCCTCTGGTGTGACATACAGATGATTGACCTCTTTAATAATGGCCACCAAGTCACGCAGGTGAATGACCTGGTCATTATCTTCTTTGTTAAGATCGCGAGCGGCAAGTTCTTTGGTGATTTTTTCTGGCAGTGACTCAACAATGTCCTGCAGGCGACGGTCCGTTTTGTAGCGCCCTACTTCCGCAAGGTCGTACCGTTTAAATGAGAACATTGCGTCAATAAGGCTTTTGGCGTTGTCCACCGTAGCAAGGTCGCCGGGGCGAATACGCTTGTACACGGCCGTGTATGCCTCCGCGCGGTCAGACGCGGGATCTTTTTCAAGTGTCAATGCAATAGCAGACGGTTCTTCTGGGGTACCCATATCGTCCGCGAACACCTCCCTCAGCGCATCGTCCGTGTCCAGCCCAAATACCCGCAGGAGTGCGGTTGCGGGCACTTTTCTTTTTCGGTCTATCTTTACGTGGATGACACCGCTCGCGTCCGTTTCAAACTCAAGCCACGCCCCCCGATTAGGAATAACCTTGGCGCCAAAATAGTTCTTCCCGCGGGTAGTGTTCATGGTGAAGAAGACACCAGAAGAGCGGATTATTTGCGGCACAATAACGCGCTCAACGCCGTTGATGATGAACGTGCCGCGTGAAGACATAAGCGGAAATTCCCCTAGATAGATCTCCTGTTCTTTTTCCTCCCCCGTCTCTTTGTTTTTAAGGATAGCGTTTACTCGGAGCGTCGCTTCGTAGGACGCACCGTGCCCCTTTGCCTCCTCCTCGTCATACTTAGGATCATCAAAATAGTAGTCGGCAAAAGAAAGCTCAAGCTTGTCTGAATAGTCTTCAATAGGGGAGATCTCATCAAAAAGTTCCCGTAGTCCTTTTTCAAGGAACCACCTGTAGGAGTCTGTCTGTATTTCTAAAAGGTTAGGGAGCGGTTGAACGGGAAGTTTGTACGAAGTGAAGACTTTTTTATCCATGGGAGTGTGGAGATGTGTCGCTTATTTGATACTGAAACGAGTGATTTGCGCGGATGCAGGCTTTCCTGGTCCACGCATATACCTTAGGTTAAGAGGTATACGTGCGCACGAGGGGACGAGTGCGCTCTATGGAGTCGGGTCCCCAAACCCTTGTAGTAAGGCCGATATGAGGTCAAAGCAGGTAAGAAGAGTGTCTTTTCCCAACGCCCAAAAACGTACAGGCACAAAGACGCCCCTCGCCCGTTGTGGGGGTTTATGCCGTTGTATTAGGTTTTATAACTCAGCTTTTTGCGTCAAAGCTGGATGGGCTTAAAACATTTGAAAACACCCTGCCCAATTAGTTTTCATTCTATCTGCTGTCTTTGTTAATGTCAACGACTGTATAAAAGTTTTCCACAGCCAGTCAAAAGACGAGGGCGGCGCCGGCACTAGGCCGAACGCCGCCCTGCGGTGAGAGTTGATGGAGAGAGGCGGGCCACCCGCAGGACTTCGCCAGTCACGCGGTGGAGCGCCACCGTCACGCCGTCTCCAACATGGCGCAGCTCCGCCCGGCCGAAGACGCCGGCAAATGCTGTGTACGCCTCCTCTCCCGAAAGTGAACAGTGCTCCGCGTCAGCAATCCACGCCTCCAGCTCTCCCTTACGGGGATGCCGGCCGGGGTGGTTACTGCGCCAGTGTCCCGCCAGAGCGGGACGGTGCCGTGCCGGAATACACACCTGCATAATCTCTTGCCTCCTCTGTGTAGTGGCCACAGGCACGAATGTTTTTAGTATATCACACTCCCCTTTTTGTTTGACAAATCGTTGACGTATTAGTTATAAACTGCTTTTATAGTGTCTGAGAGAACATTCAACTGTTCCCCTAGCAAGTAGGTAAATCATGACGAGACGTTCCGGGGACAGGGCGCGCGCCTGGGTGATCGCGGCGTTCCTCGCCCTGATGGGCCTCATGACCTGGGTGACGTGCTGGAACAACCCGGCCGTGGAGGATGTCTCCGCGGTGGAGATCCAGCCCGCGGCCTGACCGCGGGCTTGGGGAGCACAGCACACTGCAGAACGGAAGGGGCCGAAGTCCAGATGGACTTCGGCCCCTTCGTCGTTTTTAGAAAATATACTTTAAAGCACCTCTACCTCCCCATGGGAGCGGCCAATGAAGTCTTGTGGTAATGAGGAGCGAGCATGTATGGAAAGGACAATACCTATGCCCACCGCCATAGAAAGCAGATTGGAGCCGCCAGCAGATACGAACGGCAACGGCAGACCGGTGATAGGCAGAAGGCCCACGTTCGCGCCAATATTTAAAATAACGTGCACGCCCAAAAGCACAAACATACCGCCCACAAAAAGCCGCGTAAAGTTGGTGGCGCCGCCCAGCCATATGACATACAGACGCCAAAAAACAGTTGCCCACAAGAGCAACAGAATAGTAAGACCTATGAATCCCCACTCCTCACCTATCGCCGCAAATATGAAGTCAGTCTGATATTCTGGCAAAAACCCCAGGCGTGTCTGCGCGCCCTCACCCAATCCTTTACCCAACAGACCGCCTGAACCTATAGCTATCATGGCCTGGCGTGTCTGATATGAGCCCCCTAGCGGGTCGGCCTCAGGGTTGGCAAAGCTGACAATGCGCTCCCGTTGATAGTCCTGCAGTCCGAATGACCACAACAGAGAGGCGGCTATGACACCTAGTAGCACAATAAGCGCAAACTGGCGCACCTGTATACCCGAAAGCACCACAAGCCCCACCCAAGAGGCAATGAGCACAAGCGCAGAGCCAAGGTCTGGCTGCACGATAACCAGCGCGACAGGAGCAAGCACGTAGAGACCAGAGACAAACAGGTGGCGCAGGCGGTAGAGCTCTATATGCCTGTTTGAAAGATATTTTGCCAGCACGAGCAGCACCACTATCTTCACTATCTCCACTGGCTGCACTGCTACAGGGCCCCATTGATACCAACCCACCACACCCCGCACCCGGTCCCCGGCTACAAACAGGCCGGCCAGCGCGAGTATACCCGCGGCATACAGCACAAACAAAAAGACCGGGTGGTTCCGAAAAAGCCGCCAATCTACGGCGCTCATGCTTAAAAGCACTATGAGCGCGCCTACACCAAAGAGCGCCTGCTTGGCAAACGTACCGTCATGCTCTGGAGACGCGTAGAGCGTAAGGAGCCCAAATAAAAAAAGAAGGGTGAGCGTGCCAATCAACACCCAGTCCAACCTTCTAAGGTGCGCACGGAGGCCTCTCATCGTTATTAATTACCAGAAGTTAAACGCTACACTGTCAGACGTAATTCTCCACCTGCTCTTCATATTCGGGAAAGAAGTCCCCTATCACATGCAGATTGAACGCAGGAAGAATCTCTTCTGGCTTTTCGTTGTCCAGGAGGAACAAGAACGAGGCAAGGACCATCTCGTCTGGCGCGTCAAAAGAAAACTGCTCAAAATACTCCTCGTCCAAGCCCACGGTGTGCTGGGTCTGCGTAGCGCCCTCTTTTATTTCAACAATAAACTCCCACCCGTCGTCTGTCTCTTCCTTTGAAATGATGTTTACGTCTGGGTCCACAGGTCGCCTCCTTACTTTTTACGTTTTTGTACAGACTAGTGTAACGCAAACCACATAAATTACAAAAGCCGCCTGTGTGCACAGGCGGCTTTTGTTTGTATCACACTGTTCCCATTCTACTAAAAAGTAGCCACGGGCAGACACACTAGAGTTAAATACTATGTCTTGGCGACGACCTACTCTCGCCCCGAAGGACTACCATCGGCGCTGCAGCGTTTCACTTCCGTGTTCGGGATGGGAACGGGTGGTGCCACTGCGCTCGGGTCACCAAGACATAATATTCAACAAAGGGCCGTCAAAAAAGAAAGGTTAAGCAGAGATACGGAGTCCGCACTCTCATCACCCGCGGTGTCCTGCCACTGTCTTGCTATACGCAAGAACAAGATAGCAGGTTGGACGTGGAATGTCTGATTAGTACTCCTTGGCTAAGACGCACTGCAGTCAAGATTCGTGCATTCCAGTTCCGAAGAACCTTCGTGCGGTGAATCCGTCACACAGAGTGTCAGACACATGTTGCCATGCTTACACCTAGAGCCTATCAACCTGGTAGTCTTCCAGGAGACTATGAGACCTAATCTTGGGTGGCGCTTCGCGCTTATATGCTTTCAGCGCTTATCGCTTCCGAACGCCGCTACCGAGCAATGCCGTTGACACGACAACTCGTACACGGGAGGTTCGTTCTTTCCGGTCCTCTCGTACTAGGAAAGACATCCCTCAAGTCTCCACGCCTGCAGCAGATAAGGACCAACCTGTCTCACGACGGTCTGAACCCAGCTCGCGTACCTCTTTAATTGGCGAACAGCCAAACCCTTGGGAGCTTCTCCACCCCCAGGATGAGATGAGCCGACATCGAGGTGCCGAACACCGCCGTCGCTATGGACGCTTGGGCGGTACCAGCCTGTTATCCCCGGGGTAGCTTTTATCTGATGATCGCACGCAATTCTATAAATCACGATCGGTTCACTAACTTCCGCTTTCGCGCCTGCGCGGCTTATGTGCCTTGCAGTCAAGCAGGCTTGTGGGTTTGTCCTATCATGCCGATGTCCATCCGGCATTAGCCTACCTTAATAAGCTCCTCCGTTACTTTTTAGGAGGAAAGCGCCCCACTTAAACTACCCACCAGACACTGTCCCCAACTGGTTTAAGGTCAGGTTAGCCATAGCCAAAACACAGGTGGGTATCTCACTGGCGGCTCCACGCAGGCTAGCGCCTGCGCTTCAAAGCCTCCCCACTATGCTGCACGGTGCCCCAACTAGGGCAATATCAAGCTGTAGTAAAGCTCCCGGGGTCTTTCCGTCTTGCTGCAGGTACCCGGCATCTTTACCGGACTTGCTTTTTCACCGGGCTCCTCGTTGAGACAGTTTCCCAGTCGTTACACCTTTCGTGCGCGTCTGAACTTACCAGACAAGGAATTTCGCTACCTTAGGACGATTATAGTTATCGCCGTCGTTCATTGGTGCTTCGGGCGTTAGCCTCCCGTCCGAAGACAAGAGACATCCACCGTTAACATTCCAACACTGGACAGGTGTCACCCCCTATACATCCCGTTACCGGTTAGCAGGGAGCTGTGTTTTTGATAAACAGTCGCCAGGAATCTTTTGCTGTGGCCCCTCACATGGCTCACGACAGATGAATATGCTCATGTAGCACAATTTTCATCTCCAATGAACCATGTGAGGGGCGGGCCTTATTGCGAACGTACGGCCGCTGTTTTGCCGAGTTCCTTAACGAGGAATCACCCGTTCGCCTTGGTCTACTCGACCTGCCTACCTGTGTCGGTTTGCGGTACGGACACGGTAACGTTGACCTTAGAAGTTTTTCTTGGAAGCGTGCTCATGCGAATGCCCCTTCTTAAAGGGTTCTCCGCTCCGCTTGGAGTGGTGTCTTCCGGATTTACCAAAAAGACCTCCTTACGGCACGGACGCAAATTCAATAATGCGCTCGCACTACTACACTCCGTCACTCCATCGGACGTTAACGCGGCGAAGGAATATTAACCTTCTGTCCATCCCCACATACCCGTAAAACGGGTCATGGGTTAGGGCCGGCTAACCCTTGGCTGATATCCATTGCCAAGGAAACCTTAGGCTTTCGGCGGGAGGGTCTCTCACCCTCCTTGCGGTTACTCAATCCAGCATTCTCTCTTCCGTGCGCTCCAGCGCCCCTCACGGGTACACCTTCGGCGCCCACGGAATGCTCTCCTACCACGAACAGAATAAATTCTGTCCATCCGCATGTTCGGTTACACATTTAGCCCCGTTACATCTTAGGCGCATCCTCCCGTAGTAGATTGGTAAGTTGTTACACACTTTTTAAAGGATGGCTACCTCTAAGCCAACCTCCCAACTGTCTAAGGAAGAACACATCCTTTGCCACTGAATGTGTATTTGGGACCTTACATGGCGGTCAGGGCTGTTTCCCTTTCGACCATGGAGCTTTGCCCCCACAGTCTGACTGCCGCGCACTACCAAGTGGTATTCGGAGTTTGATTGGGACATGTAGGTTTCCCCACCAGGCCCCATTCAGTGCTCTACCCCCACCGGTCTATACGCAACGCTATACCTAAATATATTTCGGAGAGAACCAGCTATTACCAGATTCGATTAGCTTTTCACTCCGACCCTCAACTCATCCCCGCATTCTGCGACATACGTGGGTTCGGGCCTCCCCCTTCCTTTCGGAAGGGTTCACCCTGGTCAAGGGTAGCTCATCTGGCTTCGGGTCTTATACGTACTACATCAGAATCATTATATCCTCCCGCATAAACGGAAAGATATAATGAATCTTTGGCGCGCTATTCACACTCGGTTTCCCTATGACTTCTCCATTCATTGGATTAATCAAGCAGTACATATAAACTCGCTGGATCATTCTGCAAAAGGCACACCGTCACCCCCTTACTCCGCTTGCGCGGAGCAGTATCGGGCTCCGATTCTTTGTATGTGTATGGTTTCAGGTACTATTTCACCACCCTCTCGGGTTACTTTTCACCTTTCCCTCACGGTACTTGTTCACTATCGGTCTTGAGAAGTATTTAGTCTTGGGAGTATAGTTCTCCCTGCTTCACGCGAAGCAATCATTCCTCGCGCTACTCAAGCACAAACTCCGGCGGCATACTGATGTTTTCGCCTACGGGACTATCACCCGCTATGGTCGCCCTTTCCAGGGATCGTTCGGCTAACATGTATAACTCGCCTTCCATTAAAGGAAGGAATTGGCTTACAACCCTCTATAGACGCATCATAAGAATTGCCTATAGAGTTTGGACTTGTCCCTGTTCGCTCGCCGCTACTAAGGGAATGGACTAAACAGTTTCTTTTTGCCGTTATGTGCGGCTTGATGCTGAGCTCTTACCCTATGGCCAACATAGACCAAAAGGTAAGAAACTCACCACCTTGACGCACCGGTTAAAAAAGAAAGTTGTTAGTTTTGGTTTCCTTTCCTCCGCTTACTGAGATGTTTCACTTCAGCGGGTTCCCATCACCAGAGTTACCAGACTCTGAGATACATACGGTTTACGTATGTGGGTTTCCCCATTCGGACATCCCCGGATTATCGGTCGCTAGGCACCTACCCGAGGCTTATCGCAGCCACGCCGCGTCCTTCTTCGGCTTCTCAAGCCAAGGCATCCACCATACACACTTACGCCACGTCCAACCTGCCATCTCGTATGACAGATTGTCCGCCGCCTGTTTTGCAAGACAGGCGTTTAACCGCGTTTTGGTGATTTAAGCAGGGATACTACCGTACCTCTGCTTAGCCTTTCTTTTGCCCCACCCCGGTGAGGGTGAGGACTTTTGTTTGACGGTTCTGATATATGTCGTATATCAGAGACCCCATCGTTCCATGCGTGGAGCATGAAACGAGGGTTGATATTCTGTTGTAAAGGTTCATAGATAACCGCGTCCGATGCTGCCTTCCGCCTTTTTTGAGGAAAAAAATTCCCCGTCAGGCGGGGTTCTGCATACACGTAAAATGTATCAGGTCTTACCCGCTTGGATGTTGGTTATGTAATACGGTTACCATAACGCTTCCAGTGTATCTCAGAAATATATGCGGGTCAAGAGTTAAAACCCTTCAACTGTATACTTCGTTTCTATAAACCCAATACCACCTTCTTCTGCTAGTTTTAGTGTCTCTGCAACCCCGTCAAAGACGTTTGGAAGTTTAAAGATTTCCTCTTTGGTGAGCCATATATTTCTGCCTCCTTCAAACACCTCTGTAAGCTCCCCTTTCGTCTGGTCTCCACGGAACAAGAAGAAATACTTATCCTCAAGAAGGTTGCCCTCTGTGTCATAATCCATCTTGTGCTTTACGCCCGAAAGTGTGAGCATGGCGGCCAGCCCTGTCTCTTCTTCTAGTTCCCGTACAGCCGCCTCTTCAACCGTCTCACCTATTTTTATCTTGCCAGTCACAAATCCGTGGAATCCGTAAAAAGGTTGCTTGAGCCGTTGCTGAACAAGATATTCTTTTTTGCCGTCACGTTCGCGAATACAGCAGACCAGTGCGCCAATCTTTGCTTGTTTTTCAACCACAACGTCTACGTGGTCCGTGTCTAAGCGGTTCGCAAATTCTTTTCCCTTCGTGGTAAGCGTATAACTTCCGCCATCTTCTTTTTGTGCGAACCCGTTATCGCAAAGACTTTTTATGTGGAAATTAAAATGGTCACTCGTAATACCCGTTGCGTTAAGGTCGGTGAAGCGTGCTGAGGGAGTAAAGAGCAAAACGCGTAAAATTTTTGTCTGTATTGGATGCATGGTCATATGATTATGATTCTTCCCGTATGGTAGCGGAGCAGATGGCCACCGTCTAGTAAAGTTAACTTTAGGTAAGAGACCCAAAAGGCCCCCGCGGGGGCCTTTTGAAAATCCAATTGGATGCGTAGTCAGTGTTACTTGCCGTGACGCATTTCGTCACGAATCTTGCCCACAAAGTCGCGGGCAGCGTTCTGGCCACCAAGACCGAACGCAAGACCACCAGCAATGGCAAGCATTGCCACAAAGCCCTGAAGTAACGTGATGATGAAGCTGCGCGCAACACCAAGCTGGTCTAGTGCCGCGAAGAGGGCAAAGATGAGAATGGCCCACTTGGCTACCGAGCCAAGGAAACCGGCGCTCATCATGCCTGCCGCGTCAACAGACGCCCGGATAAGGCGCTGCATGAATTCAGCAAACATGGCACCAACCAAGAGGATAAGTGCCGCAACAATCACGTTTGGCAAGTACTCAATGACCACTTGCAGGAATGACGTTACCTGGGTAAGGCCCAGAATGTCAGTAGCCGCCATTAAGAAGACAAGGATGAGGAACCACTTCACTAGCTGTCCAATAAAGTGTCCTACATCAAGGCGCATGCCTGCCCGTTCAATGGGGCGGCGAAGGCCCAGCTTCTCAAAGAGCGCGTCAATCTTGATAGCGCGGATGATCTGCTCAACCACACGACCAAGCGCGGCGGCGATGGCCCAACCAATAAGGAAGACGATGATCGCCACAACCAAGCTGGGAAGGAACGAGATAAAGATGTCCCAGAGATTCTGCAGTGAGGCAACAATAACGTCACCCTGTTGTTCTAAATACATTGTATGTGTTAACTATAACCGATTAACCCCCTCCAAATGGGGCGGAGCCCATATGCTGCCCGCATGACATGCGGTTTCTCTATTTGAGAAAGGCTCCATGAGTATAGAGTGCATATCTGCACTCAGGACGTATACGACCTTTCTACTATCTATTATATAGGAATACGCCCAGAAAGCGGGGAAAGTTTTCCACACCATAGTTTTGTGCTTCTGGGCAAGTGCTGAGACTCCACGCAAGAGTTTTGACTAGGAAGCGCTATATACGGTACGATACGCGCACGCAAAGGGCCTAGTATACGCCATTAACACAACAATGATCTCATGAATCAAACATACCGTATCTTACGTGGTTTAGTTGACGTTATCTTGTTTGTAGTTGAACTCTTTCTGGGGCTTCGTCTTGTTCTGCGTCTCTTTGGGGCTAACCCCAGCGCGGACTTTGTAGAGTGGATATACGCCATGAGCCGGCCGCTTCTTGAACCGTTCATTGGCGCGTTTCCTTCACCCGCTATTGAAGGAGGATTTGTTCTGGAATTCACTACGCTGTTCGCAATGATTGTGTATGCGTTGGTGGGATACCTTGTTCAGGAACTTCTTTGGCACATCCACCGCACAAGCAGGAACGACAACCGCAACTAACTGGTCACCACGAGTGACAAATGAACAGGCGGCCCGGCGGGCCGCCTGTTCGCGTTATTCTAGACTGGTGTATGTCTAATTTAAATTATATTTAAATTAGATTTAAATATAATTTCTTTTGAAAGTGTGGACGCTGAGGGACTCGAACCCCCGACATCCTCGGTGTAAACGAGGCGCTCTACCAACTGAGCTAAGCGTCCTAGGATAGCTATTGTACTGAATCAGCGGGATTTGTAAACCAAGCGATGACGCTCTTTGCTATGTGCAGATGGGGTTATCTCCCACGTAAAGTTCAGTGCGTTCTTTTGAATTGCGTACAATCTCCTGGGCTTCCGCGGCCGTGTCTACCAGTTTGTAGATCTTCATATCTTCCTCATCAATCGTGCCGTGCTTTTGATACAGGGACTCGTCTATCCACGCAAGGAGGGGGGCCCAGAAGTCCTTACCCACCAGGACCACGGGAATAGTGCTCTCTATCTTTTTTGTCTGAATAAGTGTGGTTATCTCAAAAAACTCGTCTAGCGTGCCCAGGCCGCCTGGGAAAAAGACATACGCCTGCGCGGAGTAGGCAAGCATGACCTTACGGGTAAAGAAATAGTGGAACCCCGCGCCGCGCTGCACAAAACGGTTCACCCGCTGAGCGTCCGCCAGTTCAATGTTGAGCCCCACAGACTGGTGGTCTTTTGAGACCTCAGCCGCGCCGCGGTTCGCCGCTTCCATAATCCCCGGCCCACCGCCCGTAATGACGGTAAACCCGTCCTCCGCCAGGCGCCGGGCAAGCTCCACGGCTTCTTCATAGTGCGGACTCGTTTCTTTAAACCGGGCAGAGCCGAAGAAAGAGA
>CAZPCT010000013.1:0-26279 GCA_964585325.1 uncultured Candidatus Saccharibacteria bacterium | reverse complement strand
TTGTCCAAAAGGATATGCGTCTTAATCCAGAACATCCTCCGCTTATAAAGGACGTAGCTGCGCTCCCTCTGTTGGTGATGAACCTTTCAGCGCCGTTTGACTCCCCCGCCTGGGAGGAAGACGTGAACGGACAGTGGGCGTTTGGGCATCAGCTTATGTTTGAGCAGGGCAACGATGCTGACGCCATTATGTCAGCGTCTAGAAGCATGATGCTCATCTTTTTGGCGCTTACGGGATTTTTTATATTTAGATGGGCACGGCGAAGGTATGGCGACTGGCCGGCACTGTTCGCCCTCTCCCTCTTTGCGTTTTCCCCCACGTTTCTGGCCCACGGGAGATACGTGACTACAGATGTGGGCGCGGCGTTTGCGTTTCTTTTGGCGTTCTATTTCTTTGTTCGGTGGCTGGAGAACAGGCGTGGACATGCACTTGTGTACGCGGGTCTGGCATTCGGTGTCGCGCAGCTCATGAAGTTTTCTCTCATCACGCTGGTGCCGTTATTTGGCCTGTTCGTGCTTCTCTTTTGGTTTGCCGAAAGCAGATGGCGGTGGCGCGAGCTAGGGCGGATGGTGGTGGGGTTGGCGCTCATCTTTGTTATTGGGTTCGCGCTTGTCTGGCCCGTCTACTTATATCACACGGTTGGCTACCCAGCAGATAAACAGCTTTCAGACGCGCAAGCTATACTTGCTACCGGCGACGTGGGTGCGGTGGAGGACGCTATAGTAGGGATGATGGAGACACCCGTGTTACGCCCTTACGGCCAGTACCTACTCGGGCTTTCCATGGTCTTTTTTAGGGGTACCGGGGGCAATACCACGTACTTTATGGGAGAAGTGTCTGCTACTGCGTGGAAGAGTTACTTCCCTATTGTTTTTCTTTTGAAGGTACCCCTTCCCCTTCTTATTTTTCTTGGGTTGGCTGTCTTGTGGGGTGCTTCTGTTGCTCTTCGGCGGTGGCGCGTCCGTTCACTCTGGCCTTGGGTGGCAGAACACAAAGCTGAGGTTGTGTGGCTTGGCTTCTTTGCGTTTTATTGGTTCATCAGTATATTTGGAAATCTCAACATAGGGGTGCGCCACATCTTGCCCGCGTTTCCGTTTATGTATCTTTTACTAGCGTGGGCCGCCGTATCATGTATGCGCGGGGGAGTTGCGCGTAAGGTAGGCGGCGGCGTTTTTATTGTGGTGCTACTTATGTGGTACGCCCTTTCAACACTTTCCATTCATCCTCACTATCTTTCCTACTACAACGTGTTGGCGGGCGGGCCTGAGGAGGGATACCGGTATTCAGTAGACTCAAACCTGGATTGGGGGCAGGACCTAAAACGGCTTGCGGCATATGTGGAGGAAGAGAACATAGAGACAATAAAACTTGCCTATTTTGGCGGGGACGACCCTGAGCTTCGTCTTGGAGAGCGATACGCACCATTTGACGCGTCAGCAGGACCGGAGACGGGCTGGCTCGCCATTTCCTCCACGCTTCTTATGGGCGGGTGCGCTGAGGCAACAGGAGGATTTGACCGCTCAACAGACCATCACGAGTGGCTCTGCGCCCACGAGCCCGTGGCAAAGATAGGCAACTCCATCTTCGTCTACCACATAACTAAGTAGTATTGACGGATATATATAAAGTTGTTATAGCTAATTTAGCTCCTGAGTCGTGGGTGGATGACTCAAAAAACGTGAACGGTGCCAGTGCGGCACAAGACCCCTTCAGTGCGAAGGAGGCAAGTCGTGACGTACCTAGCTCAACAATTACGAGCCTGGCTTTACATCAGCTGGGCCTACCACGGTGGTATCGTCGGCTTCAAGCTGGCGTTCCGCCCCAAGGGCATCAAGTTCGACGAAGCGGAACCTCTTCTGCTCTCGGACTGTGAGCGAGATCCGAACACTGGTCTCGCCGTGGGCGACGCGGTGCGGCTCGACAGAGGTGTCGGCTATACCGCTGCCCGAGGAGGTGTCTCGAGCTTGGACCGTGACTCGATGGGCATCTGGACACTGCCCCTCGCGGAGGGAAGACGTGAGCCGCGCACGGAGGCTGACAGGATCAACCATCTCCTCCGAAAGGGCAAGTGCCACATCGCAGGCTTTGTCCGTCTCAGCGGGGGTGCCTCGAACGGTCCCGGGAGGGTCGAGACGCTGTTCTGTGTACTAGCCTACAGGTGGCCGGAGAGCCTGGGGGACACCGACTGGGTCATTTTGGGTGAGCTCTCGGAGCCTTTCAAGCCCTGGACTGCCCAGAAGGCCTACCTGTTTTGGCCCCCGAGTCTTGAGCGGGTTCCAGAGGAACCCGCTGAGAAGCTTCTGCCCAATACCTCGACCGAGGCGCTGAAGACGGACCTGCGGACGTTCTGCCGTGAGCTGGAAAACGGTTTCCCTTTCTGCTCGAAGAAGGAGATGCAGCGAAGGATCCGTCACCTTCTCAGCCTACATCAAATCGCCTTCGGCGGAACGGGTGCGGTTCTCTAGCACAGCACGAAAAATCAAGAAGTAGCCGAGGCAGGTGCCACCCCACCTGCCTCTTCGCTTTTAGTAGCGGTATTCAAGAATAAGTTCTCCGTCTGCGTTGTAAAGAAAAAGAGTGTCGCCTGAGTTATTCCAGACGGCGCTTTTTGTTTTTCCCCAATAGAGCTTCACGGGCGTCTGCTCCCCTGTGCCAGTGTAAAGCGTTATAGCGGCGCCTGAGTTGAAGGTGTAGGTGCCAAAAACATACTCGTTGCCATGGGCATCTGTGAGTTGCCACCCTGTGACATCTATTTTGCTTGCAGAGACGTTCCTTAGCACTACGTACTCGTCATTCAGATTTTCGTTGTCATTACCCGCCGCGTTCGGGTGGAAGTCAGCTACTACAATGGGGCCCTCTT
Source organism: uncultured Candidatus Saccharibacteria bacterium (assembly GCA_964585325.1). Lineage (GTDB taxonomy): Bacteria > Patescibacteriota > Minisyncoccia > JACQLN01 > CAZPCT01 > CAZPCT01. Next base: position 23,419 of record CAZPCT010000013.1, on the reverse strand, counting down.
TGGTTACGTTTACGCCCCACATACCCAGTCCCGTTGCCAGTGCACGTTGGTGAGCTTCTGTGATCTCCGCTTGGCGTGTGGTGTCAGGGGGAAAAGGCACGCTTCGTGCCCATCCACGCCGCACAATTTCGCGATTGATATGTACATCTTCTACCCACACGTACCTGAGAAGCCGGCCATACGTGTCCCTGTCGGTTACGTCGCTCTCTAGGCGCAGGTCCTTGTGGAGTATAAGTGACTCTAGGGCACGGCGGGCATCTGAAAAACCTGGGGAGCCGCTCTCAGGTGCGTCAATGCCTATAAGGCGAACGCGTTCGCCGGAGGCAAGTTCAAACGTATCACCGTCTATCACAAAGGCCGCCCGTGGTCCCTGCTCGCGCGGGTCAACGTCTTCTCCCCAGCTGGTGATGGTGTGGCGGACGTAGGTGCCAAATCCTACCTCTTCGTCAAAGAACGTGCTGCGCCTATAGTCGGCATAAAAAATACCAGCCGCAATTAAAAAAAGCGCACACACAAAAAGGATGCGTTCGCGGGTGAAGGAAGCTCTCATGCGTTACTTTGCCTTATAACGATATTTGAGAAGTTGAGGATTGAGGCGTACGTAGGAAATGATACCCAGAACAGGCACGGCCACATACCCCAGTACAGAGATGATGGCGCTTAGTTGCGCAAGCAGCCGCGAACCGTCCGTAAACGTAAAGATGAGCCCTGCCAGCGCGACAAGGGCGGCAATACTAAACGCTACTTTTCCCGCCAGTGAAAACCAGCGTATGTCCGTTTTGCGCGAAATGAGGGTGTAGCTTCTCATAAAGAAGAAGAGGGCAATAAGGGGTAGTATGGTAACAAGCGCTTCAAGCAACTGTGTTCCGGCAGAGGCCTCCCCGGCTTCAATGCGGGTAATGATGTATCCTGAAGCCGCCAATGCCACAATGGCAGAGAGGATAAGAAGCACTAAATAGACCACAAACAATTGAAAGATGCGCCGGGAATGGACGTGTGTGCTAATGCTCTTGACCGCACCAAGCAAGAAAAGCGCACCAATTAAATTTAAGATTCCACCAAACCCGGGAACATACAAAAAAAGTGTCAATGCAGAGCCAATGATTCCAGCCCAACGTGCCCGCTCAAGGGGAATGTGTAGTGTCATAGTGGTTTATAGTATACCCTGTTCTCAATTCGCAAATCAATGTATGCAACCGGTGTTTCGCTGAGTTTTTCTACGGTGCGGCCTAATATTTCTAACGTTGCGTACGCATTGTTTGCGGTGCTCAGACGTACAAGCCAACCCTTGTTTGTTTCAAATTCAAAATCCTCTGGAGAAAGACGGCTTTGCATAGCAGTTCCCAACTGGATGCCATGCTCTTCTAGGAGCGCTTGGCGTAGAAAAAGGAGCTCGGCAATGATATGTGGCTCTATCACCTTCTCTCCTGCCGTTGGCGGGGTTGCGTGTTCGTTGTCAATAACTAGTATAAGATTTCCGCCGGGACGGGCGGTTTGGCGCTGTGTCACTCCCTCATTGTTTACCAGCATGCAGACGCGGGCGCAGTAGACTGCGTGCGCTACCCCGGTGTCTGGTGTGGCGAGGGCTCCCGCCTCACTATTCTTCTTGTCTGCAGAAAACCCATGGTACACAGCCCAGCCGACCCCTGCGATTACTGCAATGCTTACCAGGCCCAAAAAAGCCCGGCGGAGCATGCGGGCCCGGTCTTTTTTTGTGCGTCTCTTTTTTGCTCGTTCGGGCATAATTGATAGTTTGAGAGAGACACCCATTCGCCCGCTTCGGCCTCCAACCGGCCCTGCAGGGGCTCAATAGGGGTTTCTCCCTCAATACTTCCTCTTCCATGGTGTCGCTTTACTCGGGCACAGCCCTGCGACGCGACCAATTAATTACTTTTTGAAAACTAATTTCTGGGTTCTATGGATTTGAACGGCAGGTAGGGATGAAGCGCTTTGGGTATATCAACTCCCCCGTCTTCCCGCTGGTAGTTCTCAAGAATGGCGATAGGCGCCCGGGACGTGGCGATGGCGGTGCCATTGAGCATGTGCACATATGCGGTGCCGCTGTCCGTACGGTAGCGAATATTCATGTTGCGCGCCTGGTAATCCGTGGTGTTTGAAGTAGATGTGATCTCTCCCCATTCGCCCCGGCCGGGCATCCACGCCTCAACGTCATAGGTCTTCGCTGCTTGCGATCCTGTATCCTCTGCGGCAAGTATCACCACGCGGTGGGGAATCCCCAGCTCTTGGTAGATTTCTTCCTCAATGCCTATGAATTCTTCATGTGTTTTGGCAGACTCTTCGGGCAGGACATACGCGAACATTTCAACTTTTGTAAACTGGTGCACGCGGTACAGTCCTTTGGAATATTTACCGTATGCGCCCCCCTCTTTCCTGAAGCAGTGTGAAAGTGCAACGTACTTCTTTGGCAGGTCCTCTGGACCGAATACCTCGTCCGCATGATATCCCGCCATGGTGACCTCTGCGGTGGCTATAAGCCCCAGGTCCTCACCCTCTATTTCATAGGTCTGTGCTTCCTCTCCTTTTGGCATGTAGCCAGTTCCTTTATAGAAACGCTCCCGTACAAGGTCTGGCGTAATTACCGGGATGAATCCTTTTTTATAAAGCGTGTCCATGGCGTACCTAACCAAAGCAAGCTCCAAAAGGGCGGCCTCGTTTGTAAGGTAATAGAACTGCGAACCTGCAACTTTTGCGCCCGCCTCAAAGTCAATAAGTTCAAGCGCCGTTCCCAGCTCTAGGTGGTCTTTAGGACTAAACGAAACCTGCCTCACGTCTCCCCACTCCCGTAAGATTTTTTTGTCTTCCTCCCTTCCGCTTGGAACATCCTCAAGGGGTGGATTCGGAACCTCCTGCACACGACTGTGGAGCTGTTTCTCCACGTTTTCAAGCTCCTCTTCCTTCACTTTTATCTGCTCTTTAAGGTGCTTGCCCTCCTTTTTATCTTCTTCGGTAATGTCTGCCCCTTTCGCGGCAAGTTCGTTTGACGTATGGCGGAGGGTGTCTATCTCCCCAATTAACTCCCGGCGCGTTTCGTCCAACGTGAGTATTGCGTGTACGTCAATATCCTGTCCCTTGCGTGCAACGGCCTTTTTAAACCCCTCCGGGTCTTGGCGCAGCCTCTCTATATCAATCATTGTCTTCTTCCTTACGCATGGGTGGAAAGAGCACTGTCTCCCGCACTGGTCTGTCCATGAGTACGGCAAAGAGGCGCTCAGAAAATCCGAAGCCTGCGGTAGGGGGCATGCCGTATTCAAGTGCCTCCAAGAAGGACTCATCTTTCATCTGCGCTTCGTTGTCTCCCTTTTCACGCAGCGCTTGCTGCTCAGTAAAACGCTCCCGTTGGTCTGGTGGATCGTTAAGTTCTGACCACCCGTTTCCTAGCTCGGTTCCCGCTGCTATTACCTGGAGACGTTGAACCCGGCTCAGCTCGCCCGGCAGTTTTTTTGCAAGCGGAGAGACCTCAATGGGGTGGTGTATGACAAAGAGCGGACCGGCAATGTTTGGGCGAATTTTTTTCTTCCAAATAATGTCCATAATACGGCCTGTGCCCCACCAGTCCTCTAAAGGAAGGTTGTTCTTCTCTGCCCACGTAGCAAGCTCGTCCCTGCTCATTTCTTCTACATTAATGGCGCACTCCTTTTTTATAAGGTCGGTAAAGGTGGCTCGCTCCCATTCACCCGCCCAATTGATTTCTTTTCCATCATACGTGGTTGTGAGACTTTCTGTGGTTTCTTCAACTAACTTACGGTACAGGGATTCCACCAGGCCCATCATGTCCCGGTAGTCTGCGTATGCCCAGTAAAATTCACAGAGCAGGTAGTCTTGCAGGTGCTCGGCGGAGATACCTTCGTTCCGGAACACTTTGCCTATTTCGTAGACTTTTTCAAAGCCACCAATAACTGCCTTTTTAAGCGGGAGCTCAAGAGATATGCGTAGATAGAAGTCTCTGTCCAGTGCGTTGTGGTGTGTGACAAAGGGTGCGGCGTCCGCTCCTCCCGGAACGTCCTCAAGTGCTGGCGTGTCAATTTCAATGAAACCGTGTTCCTCAAAAAACGTGCGTGCCGAACGCCAGAACTGTGCTTTTTTACGGAAGAGTTCGCGAGTCTCTTTATTTGCTATCAGGTCCAGATATCTGCGCCGGAGTCGCTCCTCAGTGTCCTTAAGACCAAAATACTCTTCTGGTATGGGGCGGAGCGCTTTGGTAATAATGCGGTAGGCGCGGGCGTTGAGGGTGCGGGTTCCTTGTTTTGTCACAAAAAATGTTCCGGTGACCTCTATAAAATCACCAAGGTCTGAGAGTTCAGAGACAAGGCCATATGACTCACCCCCTAGTTTCTCTTCTTCACAAAACACCTGCACAGTACCGGTGCCGTCCTCAAGATCTATAAATGTTGAGCCGCCGTGTGCGCGAAGGCCCTTAATACGGCCCACAAGTGTTACTTTTGCCTCTTCTTTTTCTAACACATCAAAGCCGGCGTGCGCGTCTGCAATGGTATGCGTGCGCGTCACTTCGGCGGGATACGGGTCAATGCCTTTTTCCCGTAGCTTCTCCAGTTTCTTAAGGCGGACGTTTCGGAGTTCTTCTAAACTTGCCATTGTGCTCTTATTCTACGTTTTTTTACTCTTAGCGTCAAAAACTCAAAAGACCGCTCGGGCGGCGGTCTTTTGAAATGTCTTGTCTATTGTTACGAAATACGGACGATCTTGTACGTTGTGGGCCCTGAAGGAGTAGTGACGGCCACCTCCTCCTTTGTTGTGCGTCCCAACAGGGCGCGGCCGAGCGGAGACTCATTTGATATTTTGCGCGCGGCTGGGTCTGCCTCAGTGGAACCTACAATGGTGAACTCCACCCGTTCGCCGTTTTTTTCCACCTCAACCAGGTCCCCCACTTCAACAATGTCTTTCGGTTTATTGTGTCCGGTTGCTTTGATAAGCACTGCTCCCCGTATGGTTTCCTCAAGTTCCTGGATCTTACCTTCATTGAACGCTTGCTCTTCCCGTGCTTCGTGGTACTCGGCGTTTTCTGAGAGGTCGCCAAGAGAGATGGCGTTTTCTATGCGATCGGCGATCTCCTTGCGTCTTACTTTCTTGAGTTCTTCAAGCTGTGTTTTGAGCTCTCCAAGTCGTTCTTTGGTGATGTAGTTGGCCATGCTTCTGGTTCAGGGTTTGTTTTATGTTGGGCACAGTGTATACAAGTTTATCTGAGGGGTCAACCCCTATTCCACCGGTCTATAACCTTGAGTGTCATGTCCGATATGTCTTTGCGCGGAAGAGTGGTGATGGCAAACCATTTGTAGTCCTGTATCTCCACCCCCTTGGCTAGATGCTGTGTCTTTGGGAGGGGGCAGGAAAATACAGTGACGTTGTCGTGATACAAACGCGTAGTGTGGGTGACAGTACCGTGCGCGGTTATTTCCGTGGGTTCAAACCCCAGCTCTTCTCTCACTTCGCGGCGGATGGCTTCACGGGGCGTCTCGTCCTTTTTAATCTGGCCACCAGGGAGCTTCCAGTATGGTGAGCCGTATGAGTGCCAGACAAGAAGAATATGATCTTCATGGTAAAAGACGGCTTTTACGCCATTGAACGAACGGGGGCGTATAAACCAATATATCTTCACAATCGGAAAGGCAACGGGATTGAGGATGCGTATCGCTACCCTCTTCATACTCACCCATCTGCTCATCTGGGTTTGTGTTCAGCGAAGTACCAGTTGAGTACTTCTTTTGCAACAGGCATGACGCTGTCTGTGCCGAGTCCGCCGTGTTCAATAAGGAACGCAATAACTATTTCGGGGTCTTCATAGGGTGCGTACGTCACGTACCACGAGTGTTCAGACTGACCAGGGATGTTTTGCGCTGTTCCCGTCTTCCCTGCTACGGCTACGGGAAGGTCTTGAAGGACCTTGTTGTAGCCGGAGAGTACCGATTCACGCATGCCCTCCTGGACTATCTGCAGAGTTTCATCTGAGATGAAGTCCTTGTCTATAACGTCTATGGTGGTGTATTCAGGATCGGCAAAGTTGGTTCCCGTCACCGACGCGACCATGCGGGGGCGCAGGAGTGTGCCGTTGTTGACAATAGAGGCCATCGCCATGGCCAACGAAAGCGGGGTGACTGAAACGTACCCTTGTCCTATAGAGGTGTTGTAGGTGTCGCCAATGTACCAACTCTCGTCTCTGTGCTCTTCCTTCCACTCTGGGCTGGGGATGATACCTGTCTGTTCACCCGGCAGGTCAATACCAAATGGACCCGCAAGGTGGAACTTTTCCAAATATTCTTTGATACGGTAAATACCCAGCCCGTCCCTTCCTTCATATCCGCCTCCCAGTATGTAAAAGAAAATGTTGGAAGAGACGCCAAGGGCCCGCCGCACGTCTACAATGCCGTGCGCGCGCCAGTCGTGGAATCGTTGATTGCCTATAGTTATGTAGTCTGTGGAAAGGACGGTGGTGTTCTCATCAATAACTCCCTCTTCAAGCCCTCCCGCGGCCAAGAACGGCTTGATGGTTGAGCCGGGTGGATACAGGCCTGACACAGCCCGGTTGAAAAGGGGTTGGTCTTCGTTTTGAAACAGATACGCCACGTCTTCTTGCGAAAGCCGGCCCGAAAAGATGTTGTGATCAAATGTGGGGAAGCTTTGTAGCGCAAGAATGCCTCCACTAGAGGGGTCCAGTGCTACCACTGCCCCCGCAGAGAGTCCTTTACGGGCAAGTGTTTCTTGCATGACCTCCGTCACTTTTTGCTGTAGCGCGGCGTCAAGATAGAGCACCACATTCTTGCCGGGACGCGCCGCAGTGGTACCCAGCACACGTTGCTCTCTCCCTTGGGAGTTGACCTCATATTCCGTCTTGCCGTACGTACCGCGGAGCACTCCTTCGTAGTGTTGTTCTATGCCGCTCTTCCCCACCGCGTCTGTCAGTAAATATTCTCCATTTGTTTGATCCTTGTACTCTTCTGGTGAAATGAGCCCCGCATACCCCAGAACATGAGAAAATAGTCCGTTTTCCGGGTAGTTGCGAACAAAGTTTTCCTCCACACGTATGCCTTTTATGTCTTTAAGAGCGTTCTGAAGCTGTATAAGCTCTTCCCGTGTGATGTTTGTGGCAAGGGGTATGGGTTGATATGAGAAGCGGTCTGCTTTTTCAAACAGCTCCAGTACCTCGTCTCTGCTCAGAGCAAAGACATGTTGGAGTAAGGTGATTATCTGCTCTTGTTTGTCACGTTCGCGTGGCAACTCAGCGGGGATCGCTACCAGGTCAAATGAAGACTCGTTCGCTACAAGCGCCGTATGGTTGTGGTCATAGACAATACCCCGGGGGCTTTTGTCCCACACCGTTTTGATATGGTTGCGCGTTGCCTGCGTGGTGAGCTCTTGCCCGAGTACTGTTTCAAGGTATAGCAGCCGGCCGCCAAAAAGTACCAACACTGCCAGCATGCCCATTGTAAACCACCTCACGGGCCGTGCAGAGATAAGAAATTCTAAGCGGTGCTCCCATTTCAGGTTTTTGTTCGTAAGTTGAAAAGAGTCAATAAAAACCTCATCAACATCAAGGTCCGCTTGGAGGCGTCGCTTTTTTCTCCATCTCTTAAACATACCGTTTCCTTAACACAAAGAGTATTGCAAGGGAAAGTGCGGTGCTGAGGAGGGTGCTGATGGTTATGTGCGCGGTAAAACCCACCGTGCTGGAGCTTAGAAGCAAAGTAAGTCCGGTCGCCACTCCTACCATTACAGGAAGTCCAAGAGCTGCTACTACGAGCGCCTGCCAGGTGCTGGTGTGAAAGAGGGTGGGTATGACCCATCGTTCAAGTACGTAGAGTATGCCTACTGAAAAAGTCACAATGCCCAAATTTAAGTTTCCAGCGATCCACAAGAAGAGCACGGCAATTACTCCCGTGCTGCCGGCTACAGAGGTCTTGGTAAACAAAAAAAGGGCGGGAAGCGTGGAAAGCATTAGGTACGGCACAAATACTGAGCCGTCGGTAACCCGCGCAAAGACAAGATCAAGCACAAGGGCTATAGCAAACAGAAACACAAAAGGTCGCTGGCTCATCTGTTTCCTGTTACTACGAACACTTGCCGCAAAGATCCGATGTCTACGAACGGCTCCACAGTCGCCCGTTTAAAACTGGCCGTCTCGTCGTCAATAATACGTCTAATCTCTCCAATAAGAAGCTGTGAGGGAATGTCTCCCGTAATACCAGAGGTGAGCACCAGTTCTCCTTCTTGGAGGGGGGTCTCACGTGGCACTAAATCAAGTTCTAGAACACCGGTTGCAGACCCCCTTATAGCAGCGTTTGTGTCGGACGTTGCCAGAAGGGCCGGTGTGCGCGCGTCTTCAGAGGTGACCAATAACACAGTGCTTTGTGTGGGCTCTACGGAACGTACGAGTCCTACAAATGTCCGCCCGTCGGCAATGACGGCCTGCCCCACCTTAATGCCATGCACGCTCCCCTTGTCTAACAGCAGCTCCTGATTAGGGGCCAGGGGATTAAAGGAGACGACATGTGTCAGGACGAGCTGCTGCGAACCTTGCTCTACATTCAATGCCTGGCGCAGCAGTGCATTTTCTTCTTCCACCGCCTGCAGCCGGAAATATTCTCCCCGGTAGAAATCCCTCTCTTGCTCCGCATGTGACAGGTTGCTTACCACGGCTCTAAAAGACAGCAAGGAAGCGAGAAAGCCGGTTCCCGACTCAACCGCCTGTCCGCCAGTATTCCCTACGGGGCCTACCACGGACTTGTTTAGCGCCGCGGCACCCACAGAAAACACGTGGGACTGATCAAGAAGAAAGAGAAGCGCGCTGATGACCACCAGCGCGAGGATAAATTGTCCGGGTTTGCGCATCATTATTCTTTAGGTGTTTGCATGTACTCGGCACTGTTCATGACTTCCTTATATTCGTCCATATTTTCCAGTACCATCCCTGCGCCGCGCACCACCGCAGTCAATGGGTCTTCTGCAACCCGCACGGCTATGCCGGTTGCACCCGCAACTAATTCGTCGCTATTGCGGAGCAGCGAGCCGCCGCCTGTCATATAAATACCTCGCTTAATTATGTCCGCCACCAGGTCTGGCGGGGTTTCCTCAATTGTCTCTTGTATGGCCTGCACTATAAGGTTGAGCGAGGGCGTAAGTGCTTTAATAATGTCTTTTGACTCCAGCATGACTTCCTTTGGAAGCCCGGTGACAAGGTCTCGGCCGCGTACGTGGGCCTCCAGTTTTTCCGTCACCGGCAGCGCCGCACCAATGGCTATTTTTATCTCTTCGGCACTGCGCTCTCCCAACAGTAGATTGTGCTTCTCACGCGCCATCTGAACAATATCCTCATTCATTTTATCCCCCGCAATACGGAGCGAGCGGTAGTTCACCATGCCGCCAAGTGAGATGACAGCTATTTCTGTGGTGCCGCCGCCAATGTCTACTATCATGGTTCCCAGCGCCTCTGTGATGGGAAGCCGTGCTCCTATCGCCGCTGCCATAGGCTCTTCAATAAGGTGTACCTCTCGTGCTCCGGCGTTACGTGCGGCTTCTTCAACCGCACGGCGCTCAACCTCTGTGACTTCTGCGGGTATTCCTATGACCACACGAGGACGTGGCAGTATGTATGCCTCATCTTCCTGAACACGTTCAAAAAAATACCTGAGCATTTGCTCTGTTATCTCAAAGTCTGAAATGACGCCGGAGGTGAGTGGCTTTATGGCGGCAATGTGCTGAGGCGTCTTCCCCATCATCTTTTTTGCCTCCTGCCCTATCTCAATGATCTGGCCCGTCTTCCGGTTGATAGCCACTACTGATGGCTCAGCTATGACAATTCCCCGGCCCTTCACGTAGACAAGCGTGTTTGCCGTTCCCAGGTCTATGGCAAGGTCTTTTCCAAACCGTTTGTATATAAAATCTGTCCAGGCCACGGCGGTCAGCTTGTTAGAAGGTTAATAAGTTCGCTGTGTCCCAAAAATTCAACCTCTTTCTTGTCTCGCTTTTTTATCTCAACCACGTTCTTCTCAATGGTCTTATTGCTTACTACCAATCTAAGCGGAATGCCGATAAGGTCTGCCTCGGCAAACTTCTCTCCCGCAGAGACGTCTACTCTTTCGTCGTAGAGTGCCTCAACGCCCGCGTCTACCAAGATTTGATAGAGCGCGTCCGCTTCAGTCGTAGTATCTGCAACATTGACGAGGTGCGCCGGAAAGGGAGAGACACTCTCTGGCCATATAATGCCGTCATCGTCATGGGAGATCTCAACTATCGTGCCCATCAGGCGCGAAGTGCCAATGCCGTAGCTTGCAAACCACAAGGGCTTCTCTGTGCCGTCTTCGGCAGTAAACGTGGCGCCCATCTTTTCGGCGTAAAACGTCCCCAGCGGAAACGTGTTGCCTACCTCAATCGCTTTTGCCGTCTGTACAGTGCCGTTGCAGTCGGGACACTTGTCCCCTTTCTTGACCGTTACTATTTCCTTGTTCTGGGCCCAGTCACATTTGGTGCAGTAATAGATTGTATCCTCTCCCGCGTCTGCAAGTACCTGGAACTCGTGGGTATAGCTGTTTGTAAAGACGCCGCCTGCGGCCTCTACTACTTTAGTGGTTACTCCCAGCCGGTTAAAAATGGTCTTATACGCTTCCAGCACCAGAACGTAATAGTGCTGCATGTCTTTTTCGGCTGCGTGTACGCTGTAGAGGTCTTTCATTCTAAACTCAATACCTCGGAGTAGGCCAGAGCGGCTTCGGGGCTCGTTTCTGAACTTGTTTGAAAACTGGTATAGGCCCAGCGGCAAGTCTTTATAGCTAATGTTCCGTTTCTTGAGGACGTCCATGACCACCTCTTCGTGGGTGAAGGAAAGGCCAAACTCTTTGCCGTCTTTCTCCAGTTGATACATAACTTCCTTGGCACTTTCCCATCTGCCGGTGTCATGCCACACCTCTTTGGGGTGAAGCAATGGCATGAGGGTCTCTTGGGCGCCTAGTCTGTTCATCTCTTCGCGTACGACCTGTTCAATGTTTGCGAGTACGCGCTGGCCCAGCGGCAGGAATGTGTACGATCCTGCCATCAACTTGTCAATAAACCCCGCGCGCAGCAGGAGCTGCGCGTTTATTGAAGGTTCGTCTCTGGGGGAGAGCTTTTGTGTTTTTAGAAAGAGTTCAGAACGTCTCATAGCCCACCTATCGTAGCACCCGGTACGGTTATCCACAACGGACATTTTTACACAATCCACAGCACAATGTCCGCTTGCTTAGAGAAGACGCGCTATATCTTTAAATGTTATCCAAATAATAAGGAGCATGAGGAGCGCAAAGCCGAGTCCGTGGGTCCACTGCTCAATTTTAGGAGTTACGGGCGTGCCTTTTACCTTCTCTATAAGCAGAAAGACAAGCCTGCCGCCGTCCAGTGCTGGAAAGGGTAGGATGTTTAAAATAGCAAGGTTGAGGGAGAGGAACGCGGTGAACTGAAGAAAGTAGACAATCCCCAGGCGCGCGGCGTCTCCGGTAAGCGTCGCGATACCAACCGGGCCGGAGAGTCCTTCAAGTCCTTTACCTTCTCCAATATTGCCCCCTATCTGTTCCAAAGCTGCGCCCAGTGCCGCTGTCATAGCAACGGTATTTTTTATTCCTTCCCATGGAGCGAGCCATAGTGGTGCGCGAATGATGCCCACTGGCGCGAGCGCCACCCCAAGGGCGCCTTCATCCGGCCCTGGGCTCTCCCTGAGTGTTGCGGTAATCTCTACTGTCTCATCTCCCCTCAATATGTCCAGTTGTACCTCTTCTCCCTCGTGTTGCTGAAGGAAGGTGACAAACTCCCCTTCCTCCTGGGTCTGTGTGGCAGCGTCATCTGCCGATATTTTTTGTATTTTATCACCAGGCTGAATACCCGCGCTCTGTGCGGGTGAGTCTGGAGCTACTCCTATCACCGTTACTGCGGCGTCGCGTGCCTGGGCGCGGTTCTCATCTGTAATAAGCGAAGGTTGTCCAATAGCAGCCACCACGCTCATCAACACCACTGCAAGGAGTAGGTTCATGAGCACACCTGCGGCAAGCACGAGCGCTCTCTTGCCCAGCGAAAGCGCGCCGAACGAGCCGGGCGCATTGAGCTCGCTTTCATCTTCGCCATACATCTTCACCCATCCACCAAAAGGAATGGCGCCTATTGAATATCGCGTCTCTCCCCGCGTGGTGCTCCAGAGACGGGGGGGAAAGCCAATAGAAAACTCTTCAATACGAACGCCTGCTCTCTTTGCGGTTATAAAGTGTCCCAACTCGTGCACAAACACGAGAACAGAGAGGACAATAATGAATAGTATGATAGTCAGCATAATGTCAACGTATTGTACCAATACCTCTCTATAAGTAAACCTGATACAATGGGCGTATGCTCAACAGATTTGAAAGGGTTCTCCTTTTTGGGGCGGGACTGTGGTACTTGGCCGAGGGGATGCTTGGCCCCCTGTTTGCTATCTTTACGGAACAGTTGGGTGGTGACATTTTTGATATTACATGGGCGTGGGCAACGTATCTTATAGTCTCTGGGGTTTTGTATGTCTTTTTTGGCAAGCTTTCAGACAAGAAACACAACGCGCGTAGATTGCTGGTTCTAGGCTACGCGCTTAACACCGTTTTTACGTTTGGCTACCTTCTTGTTGACGCACCCGCCGACCTTTTTATTATTCAAGCAGGTTTAGGAGTTGCGGCTGCGCTGGCTACCCCAACATGGGACGCCCTGTACGGCGATCATGCTACGCATCGCGCGGCCGGCTACGCGTGGGGCGTTGCCGACGGCCAGGCCCAGGTCATTACAGGCATTGCCATCATACTTGGTGGATTCATTGTAAGTGCATACTCTTTTGCCACACTTTTTGTGATTATGGGGTTCATCCAACTTGTGGCAACTATTATACAGGCCCGCATATTAAAACTGCGCTAACGGAAAGCCGCCTGACGTGTAGTGAGGCCGGGCGGCCTCCGTCAGGCGGTGGTGTGCGAGTTGTGCGTGCCGCGTTCTAGCGGCTCGCGAAGGGTCGGTCCGGGGCGGGGACGAAGTCCACCACCCGTCCGTCCTCCACGATGATGCGGTCCCCCTCGTAGACCTGCACCGTGACCTGGTAGTAGTCCGTCAGCCCCTCGAGGCGGCGGGCGAACTCGGGGGTGATCTTGCTCTCCAGCGTCTGGACCTTGCCCAGGTAGAGCGGGAGGCCGAACTGCTCGGCGGCGTCGATCGCGTTCGTGAAGCCCACATAGTGGGTGAGCCCCTCACCGGGGCCGATCACGATCTCCTTCTGGTCCGACCCGCAGGCCAGCGCGAGCGCGAGGAGCGGGAGGACGGCGAAGAAGGTCCTGTACTTCATCTTGACCCTCCGTGGGTCTAGGGTACGGGGCGTCTGGTGCAGCCCGTGCTGCGTTGACTCCACAACTATAAAAGAGGTGTCTTGAAAAGTCAAGAACACCTCTTTTTAACGTCTACGCTGCTGCAAGCTCCTTTTCCTTTGCGTCTTTGAGCTCGTCAATCGTTTTTGTGTTTTTCTTAAAAATCTCTTCCAACTTCTCCTTTCGCCTAAACTCTTCGTCCTCCCCTATCTTCCCTGCCTTTTCCTGCTGCTCAAGGTCTTTCATAGCCTCGTCCCGTAATTGACGGAGTTTTATTTTAGTTTCCTCTGTTTTTTGCCCAGCCAGCCTTATAAACTCCTTCCGGCGTTCTTCTGAAAGTGGAGGAAAGGGAATGCGCACACGCTCACCTTCCGCCACGGCTGAAAGACCGTTTTGCGCTTTTGTAATGGCCCCGGCAATAGCCTCAACGGCACCCTTGTCCCACGGTTCCACCACCAGTGTCTGGGGGTCCAGCGAGCGGATAGTCCCTAGCCCTTTGAGCGGCTGTTTTGCGCCGTAATAGTCTACTTGGATGTCTTCAATAAGCGAAGCGTTCGCGCGCCCTGTTCGCACTTTTGTAAGTTCCTCCTTCAGGAACGCGAGGTGTCCTTCAATTTTTTTCTCTACTTCTTGCTGTTCCATAGTATTTGTTTGGAGAGAGACACCCATTCGCCCGCTTCGGCCTTCCGGCCCTGCAGGGGCTCAGTAGGGGTTTCTCCCTCCACGGTCGTTTCGCTACTCCTTCCTCTTCCTTGGTGTCGCTTTACTCGGGCGCAGCCCTGCGACGCGACCATGCGGGTTATCTTGTTATTTTTGTGTTCCCACCAGAATAAATGCGGGGTTGGATGGGTGGGGCGCAATAGCTGAGACCTGTCTGCGCAGGGCAAGGTGCCGTACACGCCAGGTGGTGCCTGCGTCACTCGTAATATACATGTTTCTGCCGGCTGCCACAAACAGCACGTTCCGGGCCACTGGCGAGACGGCTACCATGCGTACAGGCAGCTCCTCCTCTGGCACGGTGAGCGGTATCTCTTGCCATGAGCGGCCAAAGTTGTCTGAACGTAAGACTCCCGCGTCTGTTGTCATATACACTGTTGAGCTCACCAAGGGGTCCTGTGTAATGCCAAATATGCGGCCGCTGCGTCCTTTGGGGAACGCTGGGTTAAGTTCCTGCCATGTCTCGCCGCTCGCATTACTTACATGTAGTCTGCCATTAAGAGTGGTCACTAAGAGCTCGTTGTTATTTCTCACGAGTGCGTAGGGTGCGGTGGAAAACGAGTGAATGCGCTGCCACGTCTCCCCACTATCCAGACTGCGCACGAGCAGGCCTTCGCTTGTTCCTGCCCAGAGCACCGCGGGGTTTGCCGGGTCAGCTACAACAAAATAGATGGCGCCGTCCCGGGCGGCGGTGGTGTAGACGGCCTCAAACGTGAATCCACCGTTTGTAGTCCGCAGGATCTGGCCTATATCTTGCTGACTAACAGCAAGATAAAACACTTCTACCTGTCCCTGGTCTCTGTCCGCGAACGCGGGGCCGAATCCTACGCCGTATACAGTGGCGTTTGGTGAAAGAGCGTTGTTCGTGTCCACTACCTTCTGCCAGGCAGCACCGCTGTCAATACTTCTGTAGAGTCCCCTGCCTTCCGTACCGGCGTAGACCACCTGTGAGTCGTCAGGATGATACGAAAGGGTTGTGATACTTGCCCGCTCCAGCTCTTCCGCACCCTCTTGTTGTTCCAGCGAAAACCACGTTTCTCCGCCGTCACCGGTGAGTAAAATGCTACTTGTGGCACCTTTCACTGCGGTGAAAAACGTTGGCATGTTCGCAACAATCGCAAAGACGAACATTACAAACACAAAGAGGAGAATAATGACGAGAGCAGGTTTCATTAGGTGTGGTTAGTGAGCAATGAATGCGTGTTCAAGCGCAAGGCGCGTGTTCACGTTGGTAAACTGTATGTATTCTTTGGCCTGGTGAAGGTATGTCATCCGCTTAACCAAGTGTGTGTTAGGCCGGGCAACAAGGAGGGTACGAGCCGCAAGCAGCAGTCCCTCCAGCGCCAGGTGTGGGTGCTCCTCCTTTGCCATCTTCTCTGCTAATGCTAATCGTACCGCAATACCCGTATCCTTGAAAGTTTTTTCAAATGCGTGGAAGTACGCGCGGCGTGCTTTCACGGCGGGAGCGTTTTTGTCTTGCAGGTAGCGTGTGAGTAGCCCGGGCCGGCCGGCTATCCATCCTATCTCTTTGGTAATACCACTCCGTTTTTTTGACGGCACGAGTGTGTGTATCTCCTGTTCTGAAACCAAAGAAAAGGCAATGTGCATAGCCCGGGAGCGAATGGTGTCTGGAAGGAGCTCGGGCCGGTGCGTTACCAGAATAATAAGCGTGTCTGGAGGGGGCTCCTCTAGTGTCTTAAGCAGCGTATTGCCCCCCAGGCGCCCCAACGTGTGCGCGTTGTCTATGATCACACACTTCCACGAGCCTTCAAACGCAGAGAGTTGCGTGAACTGGCGCAGTTTTCGCGCCTGAACAATATCAATACCCTCCTCTGCGCCCACCACTAAGACGTCGGGATGGACACCAGCATTTAAGCGCATGGCCAGACGGCTCTCGCCCCCCAGAGCTTGCCAGTCGTCCTCTGAGGCAAAAAGGTTGTGAATGAACGCGCGCGCGACAAGCTCCTTCCCTACATGTTCGGGCCCAGAAAATAGGAGGGTGTGTGGTATGGCATGTGACGTGCGTATGCGCTCAAGTATAGCCCGTTGTTTGGTATGACCCACAATGTTCATGCGTGAATAGTCTACGTTAGCGTTTAGCAAACAGTGCGCGCTTGTACAGGTCCAGGTTCTCAAGAGCAATGCCCGTTCCCTTTACTACACAGAGCTCCGGTTCGTCTGCCACGTAACATGGTACACCTGTTTCCTGCGTGATAAACGCGTCTAGGTTCTCTAAAAGCGCGGTGCCGCCAGACAGTATCATACCCTTATCCATAACGTCGGCCGCAAGCTCCGGTGGTGTTTCCTGTAGCACCTGCTTCACCGTTTTGACTATCTCTCCCAGGGTGTCCTCAATGGCGGCGGGAATCTCATTTGCGTGCAGCTCTATATTTTTAGGGAGCCCCGCCACCAAGTCACGCCCCCGTATCTCCAAGATCTCCTCTTCCTTTTGCGGGAGTGCGGACCCTATTGCTATTTTTATCTCCTCTGCGGTCTGCTCTCCTACCGCGAGGTTGTGCTTCTTGTGGATGTAGTTTTGTATAGCCGCGTCTATTTTTGTGCCTCCCACTCTGCTGGATGCCCACGCGACAATGCCGGCTAGCGAAATGACCGCGACCTCTGTAGTGCCGCCGCCCACGTCAATGATCATGTGCCCAGAAGGTTCATCAATAGGAATCCCTGCGCCGATAGCGGCAACCACCGGCTCTTTCACAATGTAGGCCGCCTTTGCTCCGGCGTTGAGAGCCGCTTCCGTCACCGCTCGCCGCTCCGTTGAGGTGATGCCCACGGGCACGGCTATCATAACCTCTGGGCGGAGCAGCCGCAGAGGGCCGGAAACGCGTCTAATAATGGACTTAAGGAGTGCTTCGGTTACGCGGTAATTGGCAATAACGCCTTCCCGTATTGGCCGCACAGCTACTATTTCTGTGGGTGTGCGTCCTATCATTGTTTTTGCTTCCTCGCCTATCGCGACTACGCGGTTGTCATCCAAACTCACCGCCACCACTGAAGGTTCGTTAATGACAATGCCACGCCCCGGAACGGTGACGAGGGTGTTGACGGTACCCAGATCAATACCAATTTTTCTAACCATATAAGTGATGGAATCATAGCACAGTGCGGTGCCGGACGGAGAGTGGCCTTGCTGTGGATTATATGGTATAACCAAACACACTGTGGCGACTCTTACTAAAACCCGCAGACGTATTCTATTTTGGCTGGCCGTGGCCGTTTTTTTGGTGGCCGCGCCGCTTTTGATTGTATATTCGCAAGGCCTGCGGTATGACTTTACCGCCAGAGAACTTGTGCGCGTGGGTGCTATTGCGCTGGACTCACATCCGGAGGAGGCGCAGGTAGTCCTTGACGGAGAGTTTTTGGATGAGACGACACCCGAGGTGCTACGCGGTCTGCTGCCTGGCCGTGAGTATGCTATTGAGGTGCAGCTTGAAGGATATCACTGGTGGCGCAAGACACTGACTGTGGATCCCCAACGAATTACGGCTGCCCGCTCCATTCATCTCTTCCCGGTTGATATTGCTCTAGACACTGCCTTGCAAGACGTGCCTGCGGCAGAGGAACTGTCTGTAAGTGGAAACGGTGAGCGGATATTTGGTGTGACGCAGGACATGGAGGTGTTTGTCTATAACACACGTACCGCAACAACCACTCCCCTTGATTTTGATGATGGTCTACAGACTCAGGC
This sequence comes from uncultured Candidatus Saccharibacteria bacterium, assembly GCA_964585325.1. GTDB lineage: Bacteria > Patescibacteriota > Minisyncoccia > JACQLN01 > CAZPCT01 > CAZPCT01. The sequence goes on along the minus strand of CAZPCT010000013.1, from coordinate 5,629 downwards.
GGTGAGCAATGTGCAGTGGCATGAAAACAATACTGCCGTGTTGTTTGCGCGGCAGGTTTCCGGTGACGTCCGCTGGTATGTCTGGAACAGCAGCCAGAACACACTCGTGGATCTCAACGAGCGCTACGGAGTGGTTCGTACGGCGGCGCTCTCAGTTCTTCCCACACCACCTCCTGCTGATTTTAACCCTTTTAATATAGTATTTGCTCGTAATGGGGAGACGCAATTTATTGTGTCTCTGAACGGGCGCGCCTATGTACTGAACGTGCGGGATAACACACTCACTGATCTGGGGCTGGACAACGTGGCTACGCTGTACGGTGTGACAGGGCGGTACTTTTTAGTGAACGCATCCAGCACGCTCATTGAGTTTGAGGCGGACGGTGACATTGTACGCAGTTATGGGAACCTGGGGCTCATTCCTGACCGTCTGCTACTTTCTCCAAACGGGCAGCGTATGGCCTATGAGACTGCGGGCCGCGTGGAGGTCGTTTGGCTGGAGCGGCAGGAACTTGATTATAAACGTGAGCGCGGGGATATAGACACTGTCTTCTCTATGAGCACGGGGGGCATTGGTCAGCTGTGGTGGCACGCCTCGTCTGCGTACTTGATTATGACGACAGACCACAATGTACTCACTGTTTTTGAAATAGACACACGGAGCACCCAAAACACCTATACCTGGACACTAGATGATGCTACTGCGCTTGGATACAGCGCGCGGGGGAGCATATTGTGGGTGTCTGGAAGCGATGGTGTGCTTCGTGCTACTACAGAAGAATTTTAATACTACACACCACTAAAACGGGCCCGCACACTGGTGACGGGGCCGTTTTGTATTGCTCGTTATTATCCCCCCTAGGGAGAGGATTAATTCCCTCTCTGTACATCAAGAAGTTGGACCTGGAAGATGAGCGTGCTGTTTGGTGGGATGGGTCCCCGTTCCTGGCTGCCATATGCAAGTTCTGCCGGAATAACGAGTTCGCGTACGCCGCCGATTTTCATACCCGCGACTCCAATGTCCCACCCCTGAATTACGTCCCCGCTGCCCAGCCGGAAACTAAACGGTTCGTTCCGTGTCACAGAGGCGTCAAAAACGGTGCCGTCTTCCAGCCTTCCCACGTAGTGGACGGTGACAATGTCTCCTTCTGTGGCGGTCTCCCCTTCACCAAAAGAAAGGTCTTGGTATACGAGCCCTTCGGGTGTGGTCACTCGCTCCCCTGCCGGCTCTTGCGCTTCTTGTGCATCTCCTATGCCCGGAACTGGGTCTTCCAGTGCAGGCGTCTCGCCTCTATTATCCATCCCCATACGGATACCCCACACCACGAGTGCCACAAAAATAATAACTACAACAGCAATAAGTATAATCTTTAACATAGAAATGTTGGTTTAATAACGTACGTCCAGTATAGCAAAAAAGTTGAAGGCGGGGACCGTGGTGGTCCCCGCCCGTGTCCGTGGGAGGATGCGGCTCTAGGCCGCGGCGACTTCCGTCTGGTCCGTCATCTTCATCAGGAGCTCCTGCGCGAGACGAACGGCCTGCTCGGCCGGCGTCATCTCTTTCTCGTAGAGGCTCACCTTGGACCAGTGCATCGTGTTGAAGATCTGGGTGCAGATGAACGGCCTGCGGAGGTTCGCCTGGATGGCGAAGTTCTTCACGTGTCCGTAGTCCCCGGAGGTGTTTTCCTCCACCAGCACCAGCGCCTCTTCCTCGGTCAGGACGGGCTCCTTCCCCCGCGTACGGGGTGCCGCCACTGTGGCGAAGGCGATGAGCAGGATGTGCTCGGGGATGTCCGCCGGGCGCTCCAGTCCGTTCCAGCGATCCATAGTGCACACTACCTTTTCTGAAGTCGCGGTTGCTTCACGGACTTCTATGCTATATGGAAATACGGCAAAATGTCAAGTATACAGTGTTTTCCACCACCGCATTCCTTGCCACAGCCCTACACCAGCTCCTGCAAGTAGGAGCACCACCGTGCCAATAAGATGTATCATTTCCCACGTCTCCCAACTAAGCCCCAGGCCGTAACGCTCAAAGTTGGTAACAAGCAGCGCTATTAACACCACCTCTACAAGGGCGTGGACAACAAACTGGACCAAGATGCCCAGCAGTGTAAAGAGGGCAAGGTATGCGGTCTTTTTGGCCGGGATAGTCTCTAACACCTGGGTGTGTCTCATATATTCATTATACTGCGAGCTGGCAATCCGCGCCAAAACTTCATACAATCAAACTAGTCATGAAAACGCTTCTGTTTGGACAGAATACGGAACCTATCGCTGCTCTCTGTGGTGAGCACGCGTTCTTTGAGCTGGTGAACGAGGACCCAGAACTTGTTATTGCGTATGGTGGGGATGGCACGTTGCTCCAGGCAGAGCACGCGTATCCTGGCGTTCCCAAGTTCCTGCTAGGCAACAGCGCGCACGCGAACAAGGCTCACCGCAGAAGCAATGACGAGGTTCTAGCGCAGGTAGCACGCGAAGCGTATGTTGTGAGCGAATATTCTAAACTCCAGGCTACGTATGGGGGCACTACACTTACGGCACTAAACGACATTGTGGTCCATAACGCGGATCCGCGTCATGCGCTCCGCTACACTGTGATGATAGATGAGATGCAATACGCTGGAGAGATCATTGGGGACGGTATTGTGGTTGCTACGCCTCAGTTTGGAGCCACGGGATACTACCGCTCCATCACAGACAGTACGTTTGAGGTGGGTATTGGTCTTGCGTTTAATAATTCGCACGAGCAGCGTGACCATGTGGTGCTTCACGAAGACCGCACAATTACACTTACCATTACGCGTGGCCCCGCGCTCTGTTACGCGGACAACCAGGAGTTATTCTTAACTGTTGAAAAAGGAGAGTCTGTCACTATTAAAAAGGCGCCCTCGGTGGCCCGTATTGTCCGCGCCAACAAATAACTACTACCGGTGACGGAACCCCTGCCAGGAAAGGTACGCGGCAAGGATGACTACTATCCAACTGAGTGAGAATGGTACCTCCCAGCCACCTATCACACCTTCCCAGCCATACACAAGACGGAGGGCGTGCACTACGGCAATGAGAAGAAAGATGACCGCGACGGTGGTTATATAGGTTGTTTTTTGCTTGATGTGCATAGTTGATCTATGTTTTTAGGTACGTGATTATGTGTCTCTTTACCACAGACTGACGCCGTTTCGTGCAAGGAGCCACCCCAACACAAGGACGAGCACCAGATAATACGTTGTCCAGCCCTTGGCGGCCGGGAACCACCGCGAAAGGATACGGAAGTGACGGGTGTACCAGGTGCCGTCAAGCCAAGAGACGGCATTGGCGGCTAGGCTGTCTATAAGAAGGAGATAAAATATGACAATCTCAAGCATGGTGTAAGTATACCAGATGTTTTATTCAAACAGATCTATAAGGTACTTATCTATTTTGCGTTGGTCCCAGTCATAGAAGTGGGCGTTTTCTTTATGGAGGTCTGTCGCAAGTGTCGTCCCCACATACCGCCAGTGCCACGGTTCAAATATGTAGTAACTGTTTCCCTGCGGGTATGAGAGGACGAACCCGTAGCGGTGGGCATTCTTTTGGAGCCATTCATACGCCTCTGTACTGGAAAATCCATCCAAGGAGCCACCCATTGCCGTTGTGTTGAGATCTACGGTGGTGCCCAGTTGGTGTTCAGAATATCCCTGGTCTGCAGAAAAGGCGTTTGCGCCTGAACCATAGACCACTGTGTACCCTGCTTTCAGTTCGCTTTGTTCCTCAAACGAGCGGAAAGCGGAGACTATCTGCAGTTCAATATCATCATCCGCCGCGTCTTTGAGCAGCTCCTCAAGGTATGGCCACACCTTTGCGTGCACAACTTCTTCTTCGTTCTCTTTTGCCGCGTACTTTTCAGGTATCTTGGTAAGAGTGGGCGGCTCGTAGTGTTCGTTAAGGAAATATACTTTTGAGTACTTTTTTAAGAGCTCCTCATCCGTATTTTGAAGCTTTTCAAGTACGGTCACCGTGCCGGTGAGGCGTCGGAGCTCGCCCGACAGCGCCGCCACCTTCTCCTCTTCATCCTCCAGGCGCTCGGTAAGTCCTTCCTTCTCCACAAATGTCTCATCCAGCTTATTCTCTGTGTGTGAGAGGGTGAGAGTAAGTTCATTGCGCTCTTTAGTAAGGTCCCAATAAAAATAACCGCCCGCGGCCAGAGCCGCTATAAGAATCACAAGGGCTGCTTCAGGCTGCCGTGGGTTTTTCTTTGCGTGTACCACTGGGGTCTGTATATACCTACTGCCGTGCCCAGGCCACCCACAGATAGAGGCCTAGCACTACGCCTACTATGATGAGCAGTGCCGTGTAGGGCGCGAACGTGGCGGGCCAGTGTGCTCCAATGGCCACACCAATAGCAAGAAGGGCGAGCTTAAAGAGCCCTATCTGCCACCAGGTATATGAAGCGGTTTTAAATAGTTTCATATAGGTAGTATACACCTAATGTGACACTTGTCGGCGTTTTCTGCGCCTGACAAGCCGGGCACCTTGCCAGTATTCATAGAGCGGGCCCCCGAACATGCCCAGGAAAAAATAAAGAAAGGCGTCGTCAATGGGCATATTGTACACCACTATAGGAGCCGTATTTTTAAAGTGCCAAAATGCCTCTATCCACCCCGGGGTAAAAATCTCAATAAAATTATAGACAAGTGCTGAGACAGCTACTAACAAGATCCCTGTACAAAACGACTCTAGCAAAAGGTCAGGGCGCCTTACCAATATGACCAATGTTGGCACACACAGGGCGACCATGCTTGAGATAAAACTATTCCAGCCAAGTAGGTAGAATCCGCCAAAGAAAAGAAGCAGCGTCACAATGAACATCATAAAGAAAAAGAGATGTTCGTGCCGTGCCACCAGGCGGCGTTCTCTTCTGTGGGTTCTACTGAAGAGAGTCTCAAAGAGCACTGCAGTTATCCCTCCAACCACAAAACCAACAAGGGCTGAGTCTACTATACCCACCTGCGTACCATCAAACGTTAAAGGGGACCACCAGTCCTTCACGTACAATATGTTTGCAAGTGGCCCTAAAATACCAAATATGATTGACACTACAACCATCTCCCTTCGTGTGTCTTTTCTCCACATAAAAAATAACAGCCACATCAGCGCAAAGCCTATTGCCATTAAAAGATATGTATACTGATAACTCATACTTGTGTAGCCACCCAGGCGCTCGTTAGCGACTGGTGTTTGACTGTAGTATACCAAAAAGCAGCCCGGTGGGCTGCTTTTTGTTTGAAAGACGTGTTATTCAGCGTCTTCTTCGGAGGTTTCCTCTGAAGAGTCACCTGAACCTGCGTCTTCGGCGCGTCGTACGTTTGATGCCTGGGGGCCTTTGGGGCCTGATGTGGCGTCAAACACTACCTCGTCGCCCTCTGAAAGCTCGTCAAACTGGACGCCTACAAGCTCGTTTGAGTGGAAGAAAAGGTCTTTGTCCTGACCGTCCACTGAAATGAAGCCGTAGCCTTTGTCCATGATGCGAGCGATTTTGCCGTTTTGCATTGTGGTATGTGCTTTAGCGAATACTCAACCCAGCTTCTTAGACGTGGGTTGAATACCCGTACTAAAGAGAGATGCGTTGTGGGGGTACACTAGCAGA
>CAZPCT010000012.1:0-3946 GCA_964585325.1 uncultured Candidatus Saccharibacteria bacterium | reverse complement strand
AAAACTGACTCGGGCTCACGACAGCTTCTTATTCCTCCCTCTTCGCTTGAGGAATATGTTGAGCTTGTAAGGCAAAAATTAATGCCGGGGTTCTGGAATGAGGTGGTAGGGGAAGATAAAATTGTCTTTATGTTTAAATTTGAAGACGGTAAAGTGGCGGAGTACGTTCTAACGCCAGAAACTGAACAAGAGATAGACAACCTGTGCGCCAAACTCAATAACGAACCGCCAGAAAAAACGGCAAATGTGTACCGCTATCTTTCTGAAAACCCCTTTTATCACGACTTTATGTGGGAGCATTACAAGAATATGATAGAACGCTAGGCTTGGATTAATCAAAAGAAAAATGAACACAGAAACGGTTAAATTAGGAACGTTGGAGGCAAGGGTCCAGAAGAAAATGGCTGAGTTTTTGGAGCTTCCGGCGGTCAAAGACGGCCTTGCGTATGTTCAGAGAGGGCTTGAGGGGCGTTACCCACAGTTGGCACAGCAGTCAAAGCTGGTCCTGCCCTATCATAATGTAGAGCACGCGAAGGACGTTCTGCACGAGGCACTGCTGTTCGCGCTCTATGACGGCAACGTGTCAAACAAGGAGATGGAGCTCCTTGCGCTGGCGGCGGTGTATCATGACGCGGGCTTTACCAATGGTGAGCCGGCTGGGCACGAAGAGCGCAGTGCAGGGCTTGTTGCTCAACAGCTCCCGCAGTATGGCTATGGGGCAGAAGAGGTGCGCCGCATCCAAACGGCCATTCTTGCGGGCCCCAACAAAGAACTGCGTGACAAGGAGATTTTGAGCGCCTATCTTATTGATGCCGACACCTCAAACTTTGGGAGAGAGGACTTTTTTGAAAAAATGCACGCGGTGTTTAAGGAAAATATGCTGCTGGGGCTTATCCCTGAGGACACCCCAGAAACGCGTAAGGAGGCGTATTTAAAACTCTTTGCTTGGATGCCACACTCAGAATGGAAAACCGGGGCCGCCTGGGAGCTTCGCAGTGAAAAACACAAAGAAAACATTCAAAAACTTAAGCAGATGATTGAAGAACTATGAAAACCATACTTGTAGACGCAGTAGACACGTTCGTTATAGAGGGAGAGGGTATTGATGAGGAGATGCACACTCTTTTAGAGACGTACCCGAACCCAAAAATCATCCTAACGAACGCCAATGATGAGCAGATGGATCAGTTTGGGCTAACCGGCCTTCCCTATCCCGTCTTCACCATGAAGCACAACCCAGACAAGCCTGATTCCGCGTATTTCAAAACCATGCTTATGCACTTTACGCTTCAGCCAGAAAATTGCGTGTATTTTGAGCACAACAGAGATGCAGTAGAGTCCGCACAATCTGTTGGCATCACAAGCTACCACTTTGACCACAAAGAGCGTAATGTAGAGGCGCTTAAGACGTTCTTAGACAGTAACCTTGAGTGATATGAACAAACAGGTAGTACTCATTGGCGGTGGAGACTCATTTCCAACACGGGAGGCATTTTTAGAAAAACTAAAAAGCTTTGAGGTAGAGATTGATTGGTTCAAAAAGACGCCAGGGTGGAAAGATACACTTGAAGACGAGTTAGGCGGGGAGTATGAGGTCTTTTATCCCTCTATGCCAAATCAACATGATGCTCGGTATAAAGAGTGGAAGGTGTGGTTTGAAAAGCTCCTCCCCCTTCTAGGTCCAGAGGTTATTGTGGTAGGACACTCGTTGGGGGCCCAGTTTCTTGCCGCGTATCTTTCACGCGAACAGATAGCTAAGAACGTGCTGGGCACGTTTCTTGTGGCCGCGCCCTTTGAGCTGGACACGAACCCAGAAGAGTTTAAACTTCCCGGCTCACTTGAGCTGTTAGAGAAGCAGGGCGGTAAGATATTCTTTTACCAGAGCAAAGACGATAAAGTAATAAGTATGAAAGACTTGGAAAGGTACCGTGAAAAGGTGCCCAACGCCACGTACCGTGTCTTGGACGGCCGTGGCCATTTCAACCAACCCACGTTCCCAGAGCTTGTAGAAGACATTAAAAACCTCTAACAACTTTACTTATGTCCGTTGCATTCTGGGACGAAATACACAAAAAGAAATACAGCGCGGCCGACTGGGTAGATAGACCGAGCATGTTTGCAGAGCTTGCGGTGACATATTTTCCAGAAACGGGAAGTGTTTTAGAGCTGGGAACAGGCCAAGGGAATGATGCAGAGTTTTTTCATTCACGGGGGCACAATGTGGTGGCCGTGGACTTTTCTGAAAGAGCGTTGGAGGATGCTCAAAAACGCGCCCCAGAAGTTGAATTTTTACGCTTAGACATAGCAGAGGGCCTTCCGTTCAAAGACAAAAAGTTTGATGTAGTCTATTCTCATATGGCACTTCACTATTTTGATAAAGAAAAAACGAGGAAGATCTTTAAAGACATTCACCGAGTCTTAACAGACAGTGGCCTTTTTGCCGCACTGGTGAATACGATAGAAGACCCAGAAATCCAAGAGGAAGGATATGTGGAGCTTGAACCGGAGTTTTACCAAGATCCACGGAACATAAAGAAACGATATTTTTCGGTAGATTCTATGAAACAGTTTACCGAGGGATTATTTGAACCAATAGTGTTGGACAATAAGGGGATAACCTATAAAGACGATATTGATACCCTTATTCGGTTTATTGGGAGAAAGATATGAAAAAGAAGAACAAAGTACTTGAAATAACCCAGTTCGGAAATCCTGTGTTGCGCAAAAAGGCAAAACGGGTGCCGGTTGCGGATATTAAAAAGGGGAAGTATGACCAACTCATTGCAGATATGTTCGCCACCATCCGCGCAAAAGACGGGGCAGGTGTTGCCGCCCCGCAGATAAATAAATCAATTCAGCTCACTGTTATTGAAATCCCCGCGGTGAGGGGCACAGCGCTTGAACCCACAGTGGTCTTTAACCCGCGCATCACCCGTTACTCACGCAAAAAAGTGAATGGCTGGGAAGGATGCCTGAGTTTCCCTGAGCTACGCGGCAAAGTCCCCCGCCCAGTTAACATTGATGTGGAGTACATAAACAAGAATGGGGAGAAGGTAAAAGAAACACACAAAGGCTTTCACGCCCGTGTCTTCCAACACGAAATTGACCACTTGAATGGCATCCTTTTTACAGACCGCATGAAAGACATGAGTACGTTGATGACTCTAGAAGAATTTGAAAAAAGGATAGTAGGGAAATGAAAGAAATACAAGATGCATCGTTTGGGGTCATTCCTTTTTACAAAAACGAGGATGGGAGCGTGGATTTTTGTCTGGTTTGTCACAAAGCGGGGCACTGGAGCTTTCCCAAGGGCCACCCAGAAGAAGGGGAAGATCCTCTTGAGACGGCGCTCCGCGAATGTATGGAAGAATCTGGTATTGCACACGTAGAGCTTATGGAGCAGCCGTTTTATGAACGTTATACCTATTTTTACAAAGACCAACACCTGAACGTCCACAAGACAAACACGTTTTATCTGGGTGAGGTAACAGAGAAGCCGGAAGACCGGCCGCATAATTTTAAGGATGAGATTCCGGATATTGGCTGGTTCAATGCGGAAGAGACATTAGAAAAACTCACTTTCCCAGAGACAAAAGAAATGTTCAAAGAGGCCCTCGCGTTTCTAAAGATAAAAATGTAACTCCTTTTACACTAAGAAACACGTATGACATCAAAATATGACGAGACGGTAGAAGTGGTGACCGCTCCCTTAATAGTGAACAAGAAGGAAGAGATTCTTTTAATACGCTCTAATAAGTGGGGTGGAGAGATCTACCTCCTTCCTGGCGGGCACGTAGAGCGGGGGGAGACCATACATGAGGCGGTGATTCGTGAAGGGAAGGAGGAGACGGGGTTGGATATTAAGCCCGTGCGGCTGCTCAACGTGGGGGAGCTTATTGACGACCCTGCCTTTGAGCGCAAGGCACATCTCATATACTTTCATTTC
>CAZPCT010000011.1:0-12273 GCA_964585325.1 uncultured Candidatus Saccharibacteria bacterium | reverse complement strand
TATGCACCATGATCAACGCTCAGCCCCAGCCGTATTTTTAGGTTCTTGTCCACGAGCATATGGTGCACGCCCAAGAACGGCTTTCTAATGCGGCCAAACTTCTGTATGTCTTCAAGGTCCCTGCGGGCTGCGTTGATAGGGATGGCAAAGCCCAGATTTTGTGCGCCCATAACCGTGGCCACAGAAATACCCACTACCTCTCCGCCAATATTCACAATAGGCCCGCCTGAATTTCCCGGGTTAATTGCCGCGTCTGTCTGTATAAGCCCCCGCAAGTGTTCTACACTGTGTGGTCCGCCATCTTCCGCAGAAAGAAACCGGGAAAGACCGGAGACCACACCAACAGAGACGGTGTTTTGGAAACTACCAAGTGCATTCCCAATAACAATAAGTGTTTCTCCAAGTTCAAGCTCGGTTGAGTCCCCCAGTGGAGAGATAGGGAAGTCACCCTCTCCCTGCACCTTGATGACCGCAATATCATTGATGGGGTCTCTTGAGAGTACCTCTGCGGCAAGGACCGTACTGTCAGCTAGCACTACTGTGTAGGTTGCCGAGGCGTCTTTTATGACGTGCTTGTTCGTTAAAATGAGCCCCTCTTTTGAGATGAGAAATCCAGACCCGCCACCAATCTCCATGCGCTCGTGCTCATGCGGTACTTGTGTGTGCGGCGGCGCGGGAAGCTTAGCAAACGGGAGGCCGTCACCGGTTGCTTGCGGGGCGGGCAGGTTGGCCAGGAGCTCGTCTGAAATCTCCTTACTTGCCGTAATGGAGACCACCGCGTCCTGCACGCGCTTTATTGCCTCAACTATGGGTTTATCAGTTTTGTGGGACATTAAAATAGCTAACGAACAATTGTTCCACGTGGAACATCTTTTTCGGGCGTGAGTAGGACGGGAATGTCGCCCGCTCCCACAGCCATAAGGACCATGCCCTGAGACTCAATCCCTTTAAGCATACGCGGCTCAAGATTGGCGATTATCGGCACCTGTTTGCCCGTAAGCTCTTCTGGGCTGTAATGCTGTTTGACGCCTGCACAAATAGTGCGCTTTTCGTCTCCCAAATCAATGGAAAGCTTCCAAAGCATATCTGCCCCCTCAATCTCTTCTGCGCTCTCAATAGTGCCTACGCGCAGGTCTAACTTTTTAAAATCATTAAAAGAGACCGTTCCCTCCATAATACTTTCATTGTATCACGAACAATGGACGCAGGGGCGCGTATTTGTTAGTATTTTCCAACACGCCCCTATAGTTCAATGGATAGAACAACACCGTCCTAAGGTGGAGATGGAGGTTCGACTCCTTCTAGGGGTACGTTGGGCCGTTAGCCCCTCACATGCAATATCATGTTCTCTGTGTATGTGCTAAAAAGTAAAAAAGATAACAAGCTGTATATTGGTTATACAGATGATCTGGAAAGGCGTTTTGCAGAGCATAATAAGGGACACAATGTCTCAACAAAACACAGAGCTCCTTTCCAGCTCATTTATTACGAATCCTATAGAGCAAAAGCAGATGCGAAGTTTCGCGAAAAGCAACTAAAGAGGTTTTCTGGAGCGACAACGCATCTTAAGAAAAGGATTCGTAATAGTCTGAGCATGTGAGAGGGCCGTTAGCTCAGCTGGCAGAGCGCCTCAATGGCATTGAGGAGGTCGCTGGTTCGAATCCAGTACGGTCCACACTACTATGTCTATAGATCTCATCATTGTAGGCGTCTTCTTTGCGGTCATCTTTCTAATTGGTATATTTGAACGAAAGAAGGTCACCTTAGATGACTATTGGGTCAACAGCCGAAAGACCAACCGTTTTGTCTTAATCGCCACTGTCTCGTCCACTTTCTTGGGTGTAGGATCCCTCCTCAGTAACGCGGGAATTGCGTATTCAGGAGGAGGGCTGGCAACCCTTATCCTCATGGCCTCTTTTTTTGTGGGGTTTATTCTTTTTGGAAAATTCTTTGCCCCTAAAATCCACGCCTTTGGAGTGGAGACAGGATCCTACACGGTCCCTGACTATCTGGAACATAGATATTCGCGGCGGATGCGTATTGTGGGGTTGTTGCTTAACATCATCAGCTTAGGGCTGTTTCTGTCGTTACAGATTCTTGGTATTGGTATCTTTGTTTCCGCGGTGGGAGGCCTTGACCCGATACTTGCCACAGTGGTGGGAGGCGCCATTATAGTGGGCTACACCACAATTGGTGGATTAAGAGCGGACATTAGAACGGATGTCTTTCAGTTCGCGGTGATGCTGTCTTTGCTCATCTTTTTCCTCCCATTTCTGTTTGTGAAAGGGGGCGGCTTTGAAGCCATTGGGAATCTTCCTATCTCTTTTCTCTCTGGCCAGGAATTTGCGCCGTGGTATGTCTACGTGGTTGGATTTTTCTTTTTGGGAGCAACCAATTTTGTGGCTGCTGATATGTGGCAGCGAGCGTATGCGGGCGATAGCAGCAAGAACGTGAAGTGGGCAATGAAATGGTCTGGTGTGGTGACGGGCGTGTTTCTGCTTTTGGGAACGCTTATGGGTATTTTTGGAAGAATCTTGATTCCAGGAGTGTCTGAAAACCTCCTTGTTCCAGAACTTTTGCACCTTTATCTTCCATCTGTTATATACGGCATTGTTATTGCGGGATTTTTTGCCGCCATTATGTCTTCTGCGGACACCAACCTTCTACTTATGAGTATGACAATTGTGCACGATTTTTATCAGAAGACACTCAAAAGACCTCTCACAGATAAGCAGACCTTACGCGCCAGCCGTTGGGTGACGTTTATTCTTGGGCTGGCGGCGGTTTGTGTTGCGGTTACTATATTTAGCGTGGTTCATTTAGCGATTGAGTCCATAAGTTTTTACGTAGCTTTGCTCCCGGCTATCATATTTGGGTTTTACTGGAAACGCGCGCGGGAGAATGCCGCATTTTGGAGTACAGTGGCGGGATTCCTAGCAACATTTATCTTTCTCTTTATTGATCCGGTACAGGCGTTTATTCCCGGCATTATTGTCAGCTTTACGGTCTTCATTCTTCTCACGCTTCTAGGAAGCCGGAAGACTCACAAAGTATGATACGATAAACAGTAATGGAAAAAGAACTTCTTTTAGAGACTATTGAGAAGCTTATGGGCCCCAAGAAGGGCATTCTTGCCGCGGACGAGAGCACGGAGTCGGCAGGCAAGCGCCTGGCAATGGTGGGGCTTGAAAATACAGCAGAGAACCGGCAGAAAATGCGGGATATATTCTTCTCCGCGCCCGAAATTGAGCACTACATAAGTGGTGTCATCCTTTTTGACGAGACGATGCGCCAAAACAGCCGTGATGGTACCCCGTTTACGGAACTTTTAATAGATAAAGGCATTACCCCCGGCATCAAGGTGGATGCCGGGCGCGAGCCGTTGCCCGAGTTTCCTGGGGAGGACGTGACCGAAGGACTGGACGGCCTGCGTGACCGGCTGGTGGAGTATGTGGCCATGGGCGCGCGGTTTGCTAAATGGCGGGCACTGTTTCAGGTAACGGATGCATTGCCTAGTGAGGGCGTGGTTGAGGCAAACGTGGACCGCATGGCACAGTACGCCGCTATGTGCCAGGCAGAGAACCTGGTGCCCATTGTGGAGCCAGAGGTACTGATGAAGGGTGCTCATTCAATGGACAGAGCGGAGACGGTGACTATCAACGTGCTCAAGGCACTGTTTGAACACTTAAGAAAGATGAAGGTTGACCTTCCTACAGCTATTCTAAAAACAAGCATGGTGCTCCCCGGCACGCAGTCCCAAGACAAAAAGAGCCCAGAGGAAATTGCGGAAGCCACCGTGCGGACACTCAAGATGTGCGTGCCCGAACAGGTGGGCGGCGTGGTGTTTCTTTCTGGTGGACAGGAGCCGGACGAGGCGGCGCAAAACCTAAACGCCATTGCCAAACACGAGCCGCTGCCGTGGCAGATAACATTTTCATTCTCACGCGCGCTTGAATATCCTGCTCTTGAGGTGTGGCAGGGCAGGGACGAGAACATACCCGCCGCACAAGAGGCGTTTGTAAAACAACTTCACATAGATATGCTGGCAGATCAGGGTAAGCTGCTGCCGGGCGATCTCTAATCTTATGACCACGGAAGAGGAAATAAAGGAGCTTCTGCAAAAAAACCTTGAAGCCACCCAAGAAACACAGAAAGCCCTCAAAAACCACATCAAAGTAGTGCGCATATTTACCGTTCTCAAGTACCTCTTGGTAACGGGGCTTCTTGCGTTCGCGTTGGTAGAGCTTTTGCCATTCCTGGCGCCCCTGTTAGACTTCATCCAGTTGCTCATGGGTCAGACGGCCTAACAGGCGTACAAAAAGGAAGGGTGCCGGACCACCGCTAAAGCGGGGCCCCGCCAAAGGCGGTGGGTGGTTAAACACCATGTACAGTGTCTATATTCTTCAAAGCAAGAAGACAGGGGAGTACTATGTTGGATTTTCTTCTGATTTGAAAGACAGGTTGCGGAGGCACAATCAAGGGCAGAACCCGTCAACCAAAGCGGGGAGACCTTGGGAGGTGGTGTACAGTGAGACATTTCCCACAAAACAGAGCGCATGGATGAGAGAAAGACAAATCAAGAAGTATAAAGGTGGAGAAGCGTTCAAAAAACTTGTTACGGAATAAATCTGGAAGGGTGCCGGAGTGGCTAAACGGCGCGGTCTCGAAAACCGTTGGGGGCTCACGCCCCACGTGGGTTCAAATCCCACCCCTTCCGCACCAGGTTTTATGTCAAAGAACACTGCACGGGATACCGGAGAACAAATGACGGCGGAATCGCCCATGTTTTTATATGCCACTGAGATGGTGGGCGAGTACTATGCACTACTGGATCTTTCGGGATCCTCTGTGCTTACGGTTACCGGATCGGGCGATCAGGTCATAAATGCTTTTTACTTTGGTGCCGCTGATGTAACGGGCTACGATCTGAACAGAAACGCCACGCACATGGCTCATCTCAAACTGAGTGCGCTTGTGGCTCTCACCTATAGGGAGTTCTTGGACTTCTTTGGCACTACGTTTGACAACGGAACACTAAAGGAAGAACTCTATCAGCGCATTTGCAAAAACCTTCCCGGAGAAACACAGAAATTCTTTGACACGTTGTATGAGAAGAACGAGATGGATCTCCAGAACGCAACTTTTTTCAGGCAGCGCTCAATGATTACCGCTCTTCCGCAAGAGATTAACGCCTTTCTCAAAGACGAAGAGAGCTACGTGAGGGCAGGCCTGGCGGTCAAAGAAAAAACTCCAGAATTTTTAACGCATGACATAGCTGAGCTGGCGCGGCTCTGTCACGGTCAGACATTTGACCTCATCAATCTTTCAAATATTTTGCACTACTTTCCAGGGAGCAGGGAAGAAGCGCGGTCTAACGCACTGGGTATTTTTGAAGAGCTGTCATCGTTGCTTTCGGCGGGTGGTCAGATTATTTTCTATTCATATTCACCCACCATTTATGAAGACTGGACTCCACCCGTTTCCGACGAAGAGATGGGTAATATCTTAAGCAACCAACGGACTTTTTCATATAAAAAAGCCTTCTTCCTTGGTACAAACAGAAGCGAAGAAGACCGGATCAACATCCTGACAAAGAAGTAGACCGTGCTACGTAACATGCTACGTAGCACACAAAGAAAGAAGGCATTTTGACCACACACATCAAGATGCTATACTCCTTTTGGCTTAAATAAACGACATTATCCCGTTCTTCGGGTTTTTCTCATCTTTGGACATGAGCGCAGCAGCATTAAAGGACAACGTAAAAAAAGAGCGGCCGCCCATTGTGGTGGTGATGGGTCATGTTGATCACGGCAAGACTACGCTTTTGGATACGCTAAGGAAGCGGCAGGAAAAAGAGGGCGAACGCACAAAAGAAGTGACTGCCGGCGAGGCGGGCGGTATCACTCAACATGTGGGAGCGTACGAGATAACGCGCGGTGAAAAGCGCATCACCTTTATAGACACGCCTGGACACGAGGCATTTTCTGCCATGCGTGCGCGCGGCACGGACGTGGCAGACGTGGCGCTGCTTGTTGTGGCGGCAGATGACGGCGTCAAACCCCAGACAAAAGAAGTGATTGAGTACGTCAAAAAGACGGAAATACCGTTTGTGACGGTCATTACAAAGGCGGACCTGCAGAATGCCGACCCAGAAAAGGTGAAGAACCAGCTGATGGAGGAGGAGGTCTTTGTGGAAGACAGGGGTGGCAAGATTCCCGTGGTACAGATATCGGCCAAGACAGGGGAGAACGTTGACGAACTGCTAGACATGATACTTCTGGTGGCAGAACTTGAGGGGCTGGAATACCACCCCACAGAGAATGCGGAGGGGTACGTCATTGAATCGCACATGGACCCAAAGCGGGGCATGGTCACCTCAGTGGTGGTCACGAACGGCACGTTGCGCGTAGGAGACCTTCTGGTCTGTGGGCCTACGTACGGCAAGATAAAGGCCATGGAGGACCATATGGGTGTGCCAGTGAAAGGAGCCGTTCCCTCCATGCCAGTGCGCATTGTGGGTATTCCAGACGCGGCAACAGCGGGAGACCCGTGCCGCCGCGTTGAGCTTGAAGACGAGGCAAAGAAAGAGCTGGAAAAGAATAAAAAGATACGGGACGAACGAAAAGAAAAGCTTTTAATAAAACCTGAAGGACAAAGCCAGGTGCTCGCGGTCATTGTAAAGGCAGACGTACAAGGCTCGCTAGAAGCGCTGGTGGGGACGCTCCGTTCCATTAAGTCAGAACGGGTGGGGCTTAACGTGGTCCGTTGTGAAGTGGGAGACGTGAGCGAAGGAGACGTGAAGTTTGCAGAGGCGACCACTGCGGTTATTTTTGCCTTTCACGCGGGCATCACTAAAGAGGCGACCGCCCGTGCCGAACAAAAAAAGGTTTCCATTCATTCGCAGGATATTATTTATGAAGTTGTTGAGAAGGTGCGCGAAGAGATGTCTCACCTACTGGAACCGGAAACACACCGCACTGAGTTGGGTTCACTTGAGGTGTTGGCCATCTTTCGCACTGAACCAAGCCGGATGATTATAGGAGGCAAGGTCATTATGGGCAAGATGGTGCAAGGCACGCAGGTGGAGGTTCACCGGGAGAACGAGCTTCTGGGCACGGGCAAGATAGTGAAGTTGCAGATGGGTGAGTCCCAAAAGGAAGAGGTGAAAGCCCCGAACGAAGCCGGCATGCTTTTTGAGGGCAGGGTACGCATTAAAGAAGGTGACGTGCTCACTTCATTCAAAGAAGAGAAGGTCTACCCAACGCTTACGGAATAAGCGTGGGAATTTTTAATTATCAATTCTCAATTTTCTATGGAGGATCGTCCGCATAGACAAGAAAAAATAGCCGAACTTCTGCGCCGGGAGGTCGGCCGCTTTATAAAAGAGCGGGTTGAGGTGCCTGACGGAGTTCTTGTAACAGTGAGTCGCGTGGTGCCCTCTCCCAACCATCAGCATGCGGACGTCTTTGTCTCCGTGTTTCCCTTTGAACGTTCAGAAGAGGTGTTTGAGGTGCTGGTGAGTCAGGTGCGGCAAGTGCAGCACCCGCTCAACAAAGAGCTTAAAATGCGCCCCGTGCCCAAGCTACGCTTTGTGTTGGACGAAGGTGAGGAGCGCGCCCGCACTATTTTAGACATACTTGAGCAGACGAAAGATGGCGAAGCTGACGAGCAGACAAATTAGGACGTTCCAAGAAGAGGTCTACACCTATTTTGAAAAACACGGGCGGGACTTGCCGTGGAGAAAGGAACCTACTCCCTATCACGTGCTGGTGTCTGAGGTCATGCTCCAGCAGACGCAGGTTGACCGGGTTGTTCCCAAGTATCAGGCATTCCTGCGTGCGTTTCCTACGGTCCAGACACTGGCGAGTGCTTCGCTGGGAGATGTATTGAGCGTGTGGCAGGGTATGGGTTATAACCGCAGGGCAAAGTTTCTACACCAAGCAGCTCAGGTAATAGTGAACGAACACGGGGGCAGTGTACCGAAGGACGTTGGAGCACTTGAGTCACTCCCGGGCATCGGGCCTGCCACGGCGCGGTCCATTGCGGTGTTTGCGTTCAACCAACCGTGTGCGTTCATAGAGACGAACGTCCGGAGTGTCATTATCCACCATTTTTTAGGAGACACAGAGGGGGTTTTGGATACAGACGTGTTGTTCTACGTGGAACACACAATAGACAAAGAAAACCCGCGCCGGTGGTACAACGCGCTTATGGACTACGGCACATACCTTAAAAAGGCGCACGGCAATCCGTCCCGCAGGAGCAAGCATCACACGCGGCAAAAACCATTTGAGGGTTCAGACAGACAGGTGCGCGGAGCGATTCTCCGCTTGTTAACAGAGAGGCCGCACACCAAAAAGAAACTTTCTGCAGAAGTTCAGGCGGACAAAGAGCGCCTTGTTCGCATTCTCACAGATCTTGAGGAGGAGGGGTTTATAAAAAAAGAAAAACGCTCGTATACTACTGCGTAAACACGAAGGCCCCGCGGTTGCGGGGCCCCGGTCAGGGTTCGGGTTGTGGAGGAGCGCTCAGCTTTTCAGCTCCTCCGGGGTCTCGTCCTCCGGCTTGGGCGTGAGCAGCTTCTCTGTCAGCTCACGCGCCGTCTGGGCGGCGTCCGAGCCGCTCACCATGGCGGCGGCGAATTCGGGGGCGAGAGCGAAGAGTTGGCTCGCCAACAGGTCCACCAGCGGTTCCGTGTACTCGTGGAGGGCCGAGATGACGAGCATGGCGACGTCGTTCAGCTGCTTTCGCTGCCCCGCCTCCTTGAGCCACAGCGGATAGAGCTTCTGACAGGTGTGGTGAGTATTGTGCACCCTCACCAGTCTCTCCTCCATCTCCTGCTCAGGAAGGAGGGTCACGAGAGGAAAACTTCTTTCGCGCATGCTCACTACCTCCTTGGGAGAACGGTTGACCCATGTACTAAAACACTATATCATTAGTTGTGTCAAGGTTTCTAATTGAGAGAGATGGTGTTCCCTGATATAGTGTGAGAGCGGCGCGTTGGCCGAGTGGCTAGGCAAGGGACTGCAAATCCCTCTACACCGGTTCGACTCCGGTACGCGCCTCAAAAATGCATGCTCGGGTGGTGGAATTGGTATACACGGGAGACTTAAAATCTCCTGGTCGCAAGACCGTGTGGGTTCGAGTCCCACCCCGAGCACCAAATTGACGAAGCATTCTGCACCCTACAGACGTGAATGGGAGGTTCCATGAAGACAGCAGAGCGTAGTGGGCGCGTGGACGCGGTGCTCGTTGCCACTGACCCGGACTACCTGGTTTCCCGGAAGCTCAAGAAGATCCAGGTGCTGGTAGGAGAGGGGGTCAAGGGTGACAAGCACGCGGGCCGGCGGCTTTCCGACGTGCGGGACAAGGATCTTCAGCGCTTCGGTATTCCGAAGGACACGGAGGTGGCCAATCATCGGCAATTCTCCGCTGTCTCTGCTGAAGAACTTGAGGAGATAGCCCGGAACCTGGATATTCCCCGGCTGGACCCCGGGCTCCTGGGGGAGAACCTGGTGCTGAGCGGTATACCGAATCTGAGCATGCTGCCTGCGGGCACAAAGCTCTTCTTCCGCAACAGCAGGAAGCACATCAGAACAGCGGTGCTGGTGGTGTGGGAAGAGAACACGCCCTGCCGCACTCCTGGAGAGGCCATAGGCCATGCGCTGGGGCGGCACGACATCGCTTCCCGCTTCGCCAAGGCAGCGTATGGCCTGCGGGGTGTGGTGGGAAGCGTCTATTGTTCCGGCACCATTCACGTGGGGGACGAAGTTGTGGCTCGGCTTCCTCCTCCCCCGCCTCACGGGCCCTAGAGGGAAGGCCGCCGAGGAAGTCTCGGCGGCCTTCACCATAAAACGTGGTAGGATGTAGACAGTATTACTATTTTTCTTACATGAATCAACTAACTTCTGTGTCCGCGCTTTTGGGGGCAGCGTGGAACGATTACAAGAGTAAAGTAAAAAACCTAGCCCTGCTCATGGCGGGCTTCTATGTGGTGATGGGTGTCATTATGATGATAGCGACCGGCGGGTCATTAGCCACGTCCGTGGCTGCAAACGAACTTGCTGCCGGGGTTATTCCCTTCATAATAGGCCTTGGGGTGCTCATGGTCATTGGTATTATGGCTGAGATTGCGCTCATCCATCTTGCCGCGGGCACTGAACAGAGCATCAAGCAGGCACTGAAACGTGCTCCCCAGCGCTTTTGGGGCTTCTTGGGGCTTGCTATTCTTTTAAGCCTCACCGTTCTGGTTGGCCTTGTCCTACTTGTTATTCCCGGTCTCATATTCATTGCGTGGTTCGGTCTCTCATACTTTGTGTTCCTTCTAGAAGACAAGAAAATAACGGAAGCTATGAAGACATCAAAGGCGTACGTGCGGGGTCGCTTCTGGCCGGTCGTGTGGCGGCTTTTGGCGCTCTTTGTGGTGATGTTGCCGTTCTGGATTCTCTCTGGTATTGGAGGCGACGAGAGTATGTTTGGTTTCATCCTCAACGCCGTAATAGGTATCTTTGTGGGGCCGTGTGTAGTGGTCTATATGTACCACCTCTACAGGGACCTCAAGAGAACCTTCTCCCCAGAGCCTGCGCAGACCGCGTAACAAACAAAACGCATACCAAAAAAGCCCCACCGACTTTTTTGGTTATAAGAAATCTACACCCCAATACCTGGAGAATTTATTTTTTAACTTCTGCGCTTCCTGCGGACTGTAAGAAACAAGGAGTTTGGCTTTGCAGGATGTGTAAAAAAGCGCCACCAGTTGCGCAACTTGTTCCTTATCCGCCGCATTATATGAGGAGTAAATGTTTTCAATACGCGATGTCGTCTTATTGTCTAAAACAACTTTTAGTACATAGTTTCCAATCACGTTGATGTATGTGTTTTGGAGGCTGTCAAAAGGCCCTGTTGCAGATGAGTGCGTAACTATATCACTGGGCCATATGGTTGCTGACTGTTTATCAAGCCTTGTTGTTCCACCTACAATAAGGTACAGGTGTCCTCCTGCTAGTCCAAAAGATTGGATGAACTGCTCCTCTTTTTTTGTTTGAGCAAGGTTAAACCAAGGGTGCGGATTCCAGCCCAATAAGGTCTTGCTGTCAGTTTGTTTAAGAAGATACAGAAGTATGACCGCCCACCATTCGTTCAGGTGTAAAAGGTCGGTGAATTTCCAGGAGATCTTATTGTTTGCGTCTAGGAAAAGAGTGTGTGAAGAAGAGTGACTCATAAGGTTGCGCTCTGCTTCATCAAGTGCGTTTTGTGCTTGGAGGACCCAAGGCAGGTATATGTAGTAGCTTTTTTTCCTTTTGATCAGCACACCATCTTCAACAAGTGATCCTAGAGCTTTGTAAATACCCTGAATGGTGTAGTTGGGGTGCTTGGTGTGGAGCTTTTGCGCAGTAATTCCTGGATGCTCCAAAATCTCCTCTGCCAGGAGATCCTCTAGCTGTTTTTTAGTGGCGAGACCCCTGAACATTAAACTTTTTGTTTAATTACGGGGCAAATATACCATAAAGTTTGAAAGTAGGTAAAGAGTTATGTTGGGCTGGACGTAGAGCGACACCTTGGTAGGTTCTCCCCTCAAAAAAAGAAGGAGTGGGTGTATGAGGCAGTGTATCTCCATTGTTGTCGCCGTAATCGTCACCAGCTGCGGCGATTTCACTACTCAACGGGAGGTGCTGGACGAATATCACAGAATTCACGGATACGTCCCGCCACAGTGCTGGACGGATCACGGCTGGGGTGCGGAAAGGACAGCGTGCCCGCGCCACATCGCCGAAGCAGAATCCTTCAGAGACTCCGTCATCCACATCCCTTCCGGCTGGTAACACAACAGAGGGGATGTGGCTCTTTGCCCGAACCAGAAGGAGGATGTATGTTCTCTCGTCAGTTCCCTGCACCCGCCACCACCGGCGCGTCCAGGTGCATGCTCACGCACCTAGGCAACACCGAAGAAGGCTCTCTCCTGTTCGTGGAGGTGGACGGTGGCGGCGACATCCCGCTCCACTCCCACCAGGAGCCCGCCCACATGCGGGTAGTGAGGGCAAAGAAGGCCCTCAAGCTCCTCGCGGACGGCACGTCCGCACCCGTGGAGGTGGGAGAAGTCATCTCCAAGGAGTCCATGGAACCTCACGGCTTCAGGGTGGAGGAAGACGGCTACCTCTCCTTCCTCTCCCTCTCCAAGGAGATCGTCGCGCTCGACGGTCAGCTGGTGGACTACCAGATGGCGGCTGGGCGGTAGAGGCTGATGGGGTGTGGGGAGGGCGAATCGCCCTC
>CAZPCT010000010.1:0-14404 GCA_964585325.1 uncultured Candidatus Saccharibacteria bacterium | reverse complement strand
TTCTTGCCCTTGTAGCCTGGGGCGTCTCACAAGACCAAAAGATGCTTGGTGAGCAGGAAGAGAACGGTGTGGCGTGCACGCTTGAGGCAAAGCTCTGCCCAGACGGCACCGCCGTGGGCCGCGTAGGCCCCAATTGCGAGTTTGCTAAATGCCCCGGGGAATAACTATGAGGAGAGTCATTATTGTACACGGCTGGGAAGGCTACCCTGAAGAAGGATGGTTCCCGTGGCTCAAAAAAGAATTTGAGGCGCGTGAAGTTGTAGTCTTTGTCCCGCAGATGCCAAACCCAGCTAATCCACGGATTAATGAATGGGTTCCTGCGCTTGAAAAAGAAGTCGGCGAGGTGGATGCTGACACATTTTTTGTTGGACACAGTATGGGTTGCCAGGCGATAGTCCGTTTTCTATCAGCGCAAAGCAACAAGGCTGGCGGCGCGGTATTTGTCGGCGGCTGGTTCAAACGTCTTACAGGTTTGGAAGACGATCAAGAAGTACAAGAAACCGACCGTCATTGGATAGGTACACCTGTTGATTTTGAAAAGGCACGGCAAAATCTACCACGGAGCGTGGCGATCTTTTCAGACGACGACCCGTGGGTTCCACTAGATAATCAAGTGGACTTCCGTGATAAACTAGGTTCGGAGATCGTGACCCTAAAAGGTATGAAACACTTCAGCGGGAGTCAAGGTATTACAAAGCTCCCCGAGGCGCGTGACGCACTCCTTAAGATGATAGGCGAATGAAAGAAGATATCCTCTGCATATTTGGCGCAAGCTCCACGTGGGGAGCGTGGGACCTGGAAAAAGGCGGGTGGGTTAACCGCCTCCGTCTGTATATAGACCAAACAGTCAACCAGGGTGATGAACATTATATTGAAACATACAACCTGGGCATTTCCGGCCACACTACTCGTGAGCTTGTGAAACGGTTTAAAAATGAGGCTGAGATACGGGAGGCAACAATGATTATTCTCTCGTCTGCAGACAACGACGCCTGCTGCTTTATGAATGACAAGAGAAACATGGTGCCTATTGAGGAGTCTGAAGAAAACCTCCGAACCATTCTTGCGCAGGCCAAAGAAATAACCGACAAGGTACTCGTCATAGGTATGAAACGGGTGGATGAGTCTAAAACACTGCCTGTACCATGGCGGGAGGAACTAGGATACCGTAACGCGGACCTGGAAAGATATGATGAAATGTTTATGCGCGTAACGGAAGATGTAGATGTGGCGTATCTGAGTGCGGCAGATATGCTGACAGACAACGACCTTGCAGACGGCCTGCATCCAAACGAGCAAGGTCACGAAAAAAGTTTTATAGCAGTACGCGATTGGCTTAAAGAACACGGGTGGATCTAATATGAAAGAATCTTTAAAAAAGACATATACGGCCATTATTATCTTTGCTGTTGTCTCGGCAATTATTGAGAGTGCGCAAGGAGGCATTGTCTGGTCTGAGTACCTCACTGCGCTTGTCGTCTTCTTTGTCCTCTTTTATCTTGCGTTTGAACTCCTGCGCAGGAAGAAGCAGGGGCGGGCAGAAAAGTAGAAAACGTGTGCGGACCGTCACGCCACGTGCTATAGTAAACATATGGCAAAACGAAGAACAGGGCTGGGCGCGAAGCGTCACAAAAAGAGCCCTAAGAAAAGCAAAAAGAGGATTGCGGCCAAGAAGGAGCGAATCACCGCACAGAGAAAGGGCGGGACCAAAAGAAAGTCAAAATAACCGCAACCACAAACACGGCCCCTACGTGTCATGAATAGGCCAGAGGGTCGTTTTTTGTTTCACGCGG
Organism: uncultured Candidatus Saccharibacteria bacterium; assembly: GCA_964585325.1. GTDB lineage: Bacteria > Patescibacteriota > Minisyncoccia > JACQLN01 > CAZPCT01 > CAZPCT01. Next base: position 12,611 of record CAZPCT010000010.1, on the reverse strand, counting down.
CCAATGGTTGTCTAAACCGTAGGTCTGTGTGATAGTGAAACCGCACACATATGTGCACCCAAACGTAAATCTTACAACAGACTATGACAACGAAAAATAATGAACATGGGTCAAAACCAGATACGTTTGATTGCGTTGATTTAGACTCGTTTACCCTTAAAGTGGGACTACGCGTCATGACGCTTCATGACATTGACCAAGTCCCCGCCGGGGCAATTGGTAGAATCATTTTGGCAGGGGAGAAGGTAACGGTAGAGTGGGAACGTGTAGGGCACGTTGTGGAAGGGGAGCCGTGGATTGCTACAAAGACGGTGTTTAACAAGGAGGAGATGCAGCACCTTGCTATTGAGACACACAACGAATGAAGAAGCTTATTATTGAAGATTGGAAAAATGAATATAGACTGGGAACGTATTTCTGAAGGTTTCATACGCCTTATTCAGTACAGGTCGCGTACAACTTTTTTGCCAATCAGAGCCGAGTTGTGGGAAGAAATCATCTACGCAACTTTTAAAAGGCAGGGGTTGGTGGTGGACTGGAAGGTGGGTGATCACGCAAAAGGTGTAGATCTTGTAATTCACGGAGAGGGGGCCGCGGAGTTAAAAATATCCGCTAAGGGAGGGAGTATAAAACGTAATGGAGAGGTTCATATTTCGTCGTACCGGCTGACCCGCTTCCAAACTTTGGAGGATAAACTGAAGTTTCTAAAAGATAATGCTGACAAGCTGGATATCTATCTTTCCTGTGCACGAGAAGAAACAGCAGAAATAGTAAGATATAGAATTCTCAAAATGCCAGCTTCCGCCTTGGTTCCTCCACACCTGTTGACACCCCAAAACTGGACGGAAACCGTTCAGGGGTGGATATTATCACCTGATGATACCGGCTTGGCGGCTAAGATAGTTAAAAGTATGTCGCACCAGCTTTGGTACGTGCTTCCTAACGACTATGCACAACTCGTCGAACTTGGAAATGTAGAGATTAACCAAGAAACAAGAGGTTTGGAACTCTTGAAGAAGGCCTAAGCTATAGTAGTTTCTTTTGGTGCTGCACGCTTGCCACATACGCCTCTGCAATACGTACGTAGTCTGGGTTGAGCTCAAACCCCAGATAGCTCTGCCCCAAGCTCTTAGCGGCGGCACACTCTGAACCTGTGCCCACAAACGGCACAAGCACTGTTCCGCCGTCTTCTGGCATGGCGGAAAGAATCAGTTTCTTAGACAGATCAAATGGTTTTTGGGTGGGGTGCTTTTCCGTAACGTGTTCTTTATGCCTTGTGAGTATGCGCGGCGCGCATACCTCATCACATGTATGGCAAATAAACCACCGCTCACTCATACCCGCCCCACCCGCCAGGGCAGGCACTCTAATAACGTCCCGTGGGAGCGCGCCGCCTGTGTGCGCGGTATACACCGTCTCTTTCCCTCCTTTGCTAAAGCGCCCTTTTGTAGCTGCCCGCTTTTTACCCGCCGCGCCCTTTAAAAAGCCCTCTGTATAGGGCTCGCGAACGCTGTCGCGGTTAAACACGGGCTCACCTTTCCACGTACAAATAATAGCCTCGTGACTGCGTTGCCAAAAGTTAAGTGAGGCAACATTCTTGTTTGTGTAGTGCCAAATAAGCCACCGCTTGGGGTGGTGAATGCCCACAGAGAGATGGGCCAGAATCTCACTAAAGCCATAAATAAAGAGGGTTCCTGTGGGTTTTAAGACCCTAAAACTCTCGCCAATCCACTCCATACTCCACTCAATATATTCGGTGAGCTCCCGCCTGTCCTGATTATTTCCAAAGTCCTTGCCAATGTTATATGGCGGATCGGCTATAACCACCTCCACGCTTTCTGTGGGAAGATTTTTGAGCCCCTTTAAGGCGTCCCCAAGAATAATTTTATTGAGCGGCAACGTCTTCCGGCGCGTGGTGCGGTGGGTAGGCGGAGTATGAAGTGTGTTTGTGCGCACAACAAGAGAGCGGGGCTGGTTTTTCTGCCAGTCTACTACCCCCAGCTCCTTCAGGTTCTGGAGATGTTCGTGAACAGTAGACACAGAAGAGACACCTATGTGCGTGGCTATTTCTTCAAGAGAGGGGGAGGAATCATGCTTCCTGCAAAACAAAGCAATAAAGTCTAGTATGGACTGTTGCCTCCTCGTAATCATACCCTTAGTATACCACCCTAAAACCCGAAAATACCCGAAACTGTCCACAGAACGTACAGTTGGGAGCATACGGACACAGTATAGAGGCGTCTATAGATTGCCAGAAGCTGCAGTATATGTGATAGTGATGATAACAACCCCCACCTCGCCGAAACTGACAAAATTATAAAAAACGATGTGATCCACCTGGGAAACTATTAGCAAACCCTACAAGGTGGGGAGCATATTAACGAAACACGAGTGAAACGATAAGCGATTATGAAAGAAGAGTTAAAAGCCATAGACTTTTTCTCTGGAGCAGGTGGTTTGACATACGGCCTTAGACAGGCGGGCATTTTAGTTGTAGCGGGCCTAGATAATGATAAAACGTGTAAGGCGACCTATGAGAAAAATAATCCCAGATCAGTTTTTTTGGAAAAAGATGTCACCAAGTATTCACCGGAAGAGTTAGAAAACGATCTAAAGTTGAAAAGAAATGATGATGCTCTACTATTCGCTGGATGCGCACCCTGTCAGTACTGGAGCATAATACACACCACTAAGGAAAAATCAAAGAAGACCAAAGATCTGATTTTGGACTTCCAAAAGTATATAGAATATTTTCTCCCTGGCTTTATTCTGGTTGAAAATGTTCCTGGAATATCTTCAAAAACAGGAAGTCCCATGGTTTCCTTCATCAAAACGATCAAAAAACTTGGGTATGTATTCATGGATCACGATGTTGTAGACATGTCTAAACATGGAATTCCACAAAAACGGCGGAGATTTACTCTCCTCGCTTCGCGCATTGCAGAAGTTTCTCTGCCAAGAGCAAACGGGAAAAAGAAAACAGTAAAAGATGTTCTGGGAGAAAGAAATGGCTTTCCCAAAATACCCGCGGGGACAAAGGATTCTTCAAGAAAAATACATACGGCGGCTGGTCTAAACAAAACAAACCTTGAAAGATTAAAAATGACTCCACCAGACGGTGGTGATAGGACGGGCTGGCAAAAGAAAAAGAAGTATGCTTTGGCGTGCTTTTCATCCAATAGTAATAAGTTTCCCGATACCTACGGCCGTATGTGGTGGAATAGGCCTTCGCCAACAATCACGACCAAATTTTATAGCATTAGTAACGGAAGATTTGCACACCCTGAAGAAGATCGAGGTATTTCCCTTCGTGAGGGCGCATCTTTACAAACTTTCCCAAAGGATTACGAATTTGTAAGTACGAACACAGCAGATATTGCCAAAATGATTGGTAATGCCGTTCCTCCAGAATTTGCAAAAATATTAGGTGAACAAGTAGTAATGTCCTTTAATAATAAAACAAAACATTATGCCTAAGGAAAAACTCGAAATGAAGTTTGATCCCTTGGTCATAGATGATTTAGGGGCAAAACTTTATTCAACTCTCCCTCCTATAATTTCCGAACTTATTGCTAACGGGTATGATGCTTGCGCTAAAAAGGTACAGATTGAATTATTGGGTACAGGAGAAGGTAAAACTATAATCGTTAGTGATGATGGTTATGGGATGAGCTTCAAGGAGGTTGATGAAAAGTATTTAAAAATAGGACGTAAAAAGAGAGAGGTTGAAAAACAAAAAAACTCAAAATGCAAAAGAGCTCCGATTGGTAAAAAGGGGCTTGGAAAACTTGCTTTTTTTGGCGTTGCCAGAAAGGCAGTTATTGAAACTGTTAAAAACGGAGAGAAAACCATTTTTGAAATGGATTGGGAAAAGATAGAGAGTATTGATAATGAAAAACCTTACTACCCAGATTTTTCTAAAGAGAAAACTTCAAATAAAAATGGTACGAAAATAACACTATCAAATATTGATAGAAAGTCTCCTTTTGAACTTGAATCTCTAAAAAGAAGTATCTCAAACTATTTTATTTTCGACGAAAGTTTCAAAGTTTTCATTAAAGACGACAGCACTAAAAATTTTCAAGAAATTGACAATGAGATTAGGTATCAACAGGAAGATAGGGGTGAGGACTTTTCGTGGCTATTTCCGATTGAGGCAATTAAACTAGATATGAAAGAGAGATTTCCATTTGTTGATAAAGTGAATGGGAAAATTATTCTTTTTAATAAACCCGTAAAAAACAATTTGAGGGGTGTCACTCTTTTTTCAAGGAAAAAATTGGTTAGCGCACCTGAGTCTTTTCCGATTCAAGGATCAAGCCACTTCTTTCAATATCTGACAGGTTGGCTAGAGGTTGACTTTGTTGATGATTTTAAACCTGATGTCATAGCAACAAACAGAAGTAGTCTGAACTGGAATGATGAGAATCTTGAACCTTTAAGAAATTTTCTTGAGGAAATAATAAATCATATTCACAGTGAATGGAGAGAGTTAATAAAGAAAAGGACAAAGTTAAAAATCAAAGAGGAGTATGGCGTAGATATCCCTGAATGGAGAGAAAGCAACAAAAACAATCCGACCATTGCAAGAAGCATTGATAAGATTACAAAGATTCTCGATGATCCAGAGCACATTGAGGAGCCAGAGTTATTAAAGATATTAAATATTATTCTTGATTTGGCACCCAAGCATGCATATTTTGTTCTATGGAGAAATTTGCACGACAAGATAAAAGGTAATCCCACTATAAAGAAAGATTTTGTAGATGGTGAATACTTACAAGCGGCAAAAGAGGCTGTACAAATTTATAACGATGAAGTTAAAAAAGTGTCTGGGGAGATTATAAATGACAGAGGTTTAATGGAGTTTGTTTTTGGGAAAGAGAAAACAAGAAAGATTTGGATTACCAGCAAAAAAGACGAGACTGACAAAAATATAGATGAGGGCCAGAAGTGGCTATCTGTAGGAATAATGACAGGCTTTAAAAATCCTGCAGTTAGCCATATGAGCAGAACTCAAGCCAAAAAAACTAGAATCTTTTCTGACAGAAATTGTTTGGACATTTTGAGTATAATTTCCTACTTATTCGATAGATTAGAAAATCGCAAGAAACCATAATGGTTGATATTTGCAGCCTAATATTTTGATAAAAAGTTAAAAAATAGATAATACTTATATGGCAGTACCAACTTTTGATGAAATGTTTAATCCAGTTCTGCAAGCGTTGCGTAATCTTGGCGGTTCTGGATCAATTGGCGAAATTGATGAAAAAGTTGCTGAAATACTGCAACTAAGCGACGACGACATCAATGTAATTCACAAAGATAATAGAACGCAGCTTAGTTATAGGCTTGCTTGGACACGAAACTATTTAAAAAGATATGGTCTGCTTGAAAATTCATCGCGCGGTATTTGGGTATTAACACCATTAGGATTAAAAACTGAGACGGTTGATGGTTCGGAAGTGAAGCGTGCTGTAAGAGAACTTGATACTAAAACTAATATTGAAGAAGCTGTAGAAGAAGGCAAAGAACCAGAGAGCAGTGATGTGCAACTGTGGGAAGAGCAGCTATTGTTAAAAATACAAGAAATGGCACCCGATGTTTTCGAGCGTCTTTGTCAAAGAATATTAAGAGAAGCGGGATTTATTCAAGTTGAAGTTACAGGAAGATCGGGAGATGGAGGAATAGACGGAGTGGGAATAATTAGAATTGGTGGTTTTCTGAGTTTTCATATTATATTTCAATGCAAGCGGTATACAGGGAGTGTTTCTGCGGGGCAAATTAGAGACTTTCGCGGCGCCATGCAAGGAAGGGCTGACAAGGGTTTGTTTATAACAACTGGAACTTTTACCAGAGATGCGAAACAGGAAGCTGCACGAGATGGAGCACCGCCGGTTGACCTCATCGACGGAAGTGAGCTGGTTAGTAAAATGAAGGAATTAAATTTAGGGGTTAAAACTAAAACACAAGAAGTTATCGAAGTTGATAATCAATGGTTAGAAGATTTTTCATAAAGTACAAAGCATTTTCTGTCAGACATACCTCTCGTTGCTAAAGTAGAATTACAGAACTCTCTCACGTATATACGCACGTATATACGTCCGTATATACGTTTTTATGATATAATGTGGGTATGAAGAAATACATTAGAAAACTTCAACGAGTAAGCACGCACAGCTACGTGCTTAACATACCAAAAGAGATGGTGGAGGAGTACGGCTGGCGGGAAAAGCAAAACATTGAGATAGCGCCCGGCCCGCGTAAGTCGCTTGTGATCCGCGACGCCCGCTCCAAAAAATAACCCCCAAACGGCGCTTTTTTGTATAACATGCTCCGCAGCAAAGTAATTTGACACAAGTACCACATAAGTGGTACTCTTTCTTTTGTTCGTAATCCTCTCACACTCGGAAGAGTGTTCTGGGAACAGAACAAGGAGGAACAATGACACACACGTACAGCGAAAAGGACATCCTGGAGGTTCTGGAGGGCACAGGCATCATCAGCCAGAAGAGAGCCGAGATCAAGCAGGTGATGTCCATCCTCGCAGGAGCTATTACAGAGGAGGACGCCGAGAGGGAGGTAAGGCACGTAAGGCGCGGGCGCGTGAAGATGAAAAATTATCTTCAAGCGTGGATGAGTAATGGCATCCGCTTCTGTGTCTGCGTGGAGTTCGTTGATGGTCCCTTCTCCCGAAAGGCAGCATTCCACATCTTGGTGCACTTCCAATTCTTCCCCCTGGAGACGCTCGCAGACGGCCTTCCGCGCCATTTGGTTAGGGAGGTTAGAGCAGAGCTTCCGCGCATCGTCTCGGAAGTCGTGGGGGTGATCCCCAGGCTCAAGGACGAAGTGGAGTTCTGGCAGAAGGTGGCACGGGAAGAGAAGTAGCGCACAAGTGCCTGGCACGAGGTAAACAAACCACAGTTCTGAAAACGGAGAGTGCGTGCCCACTCTCCGTTTTCGTTTAAAGAAACGGGAACTTTTTTGGTATTGTGGAGGTATTAAAAATACAACCTACAAACTTCCTCCTGCTCCAAGGCTACGGACGGACAGGTGAAAGTGTGAGTATGTATATGTTATAACTAGGACTAGGCATTTCAGTAGATAAATAAAGATCCACTATGAACACAAAAACCGCACTTATTATACTTGTCGTCGCAGTTGGGCTTGTGCTGCTTTATCTGTGGCAGTTTGGGGCCCCCGCACCACAGGCGCCCGTGACCAACACCACGCCAGAAGAGACAGAGACGGAAGAGGTGCGGGATGTGGTGCTCTACTACTACAACCCAGCCCGTGATACAGACGCGGAGGGAAATATACTCTGCTCCCGCGCGGGACTGGTGAGTGTACAGCGGGAAATCCCCGTCACCATCACACCAATACAAGACACCGTGCGCCTGCTTCTTGAAGGCGAGCTCACCCCGGCCGAGCGCGCGCAAGGGATAACAACAGAGTATCCGCTTGAGGGATTTACACTTGTGGGAGCAAACATTGACGGGGGAACGCTTGCCCTGGAGTTTGATGACCCAGACAACATGACGAGCGGCGGTTCATGCAGGGCCGGTATTTTATGGTTCCAGATAGAGCAGACGGCGCTGCAGTTTGATGAGGTGGAGAGCGTGCGCTTTATCCCAGAAGACCTGTTCCAGCCATAGAGGTGACAACACACTCATCCTAAAGTCCGTTGCTGACCATATGACTATGACCCATAAGGAATTTGAAAAGTGCGTAGAGGAGGGGATAGAGGCAGTTCCTGAACGCTTTCAGAAGCTGTTGATCAACGTCGCAATTGTCACGCAGGACGAGCCTACGGCGGAGCAAAAGAAGGAGCTTGCGCTGCGTGAAGACGACGTGCTCTTTGGTCTCTACGAAGGCGTGCCGCTAACAGAGTGGGGCCGCACTGAGGGTATGACGCTGCCAGACAAGATAACTATTTTTATGAACGCAACACTGGAGGCGGCGCGTACAAAAGACGACGTGCGTGAGATTGTCCGTGACACCGTCTGGCATGAAATAGCCCACCATTTTGGCCTTGATGAAGACCGGGTGGAGGAGATGGGAAAAAGCCGGGACACCCGCCTCCCGCCATCCTCAACCTCGTAAGTGGCGTATTGACGTTGACAAGAAGTTGCTCCGTCCGTCCTCTCTACGGTAGGATGCAGACAGTTCACGCCTCTTTTGAGGCACTAACGCGCACCTTATCAACGAGGGGGCTATGGGTGTCCAGCTGATACTCAAAGGTTACGCACGGCTCCCTCTGGAAATTCGTGAGGAGCCGTATCTACACACCGTAAAGGCGTCAAAGCGTCACGGCCACAAGGTCCGTGTTCTGCGCCTGCCGGCTGGTGAAGCCCAGTTCGCGAACCGCTGCCTTGTAGTGGTGCGGCTGCACCGCGGTGGTCCTCTTTTTCGTGGGTTTTTTGCAAACGACGTACACGAAATTCAGGATCTGCAGGGTAACTGCATAGAAAGAAGTATCTACGAGTGCCCGCAGTGCCACTCCTTAAAATGGAAGCATTGCGGGTTTGGATACCGCTCTATCTATGCCCAGTGCACCAACTGCAGTCACGCCTACTTCATCACGCTCGCCACTGAGGAGTCAGAGGAGTGGGAGCGCATTAAGCACGAACTGAAAGTGGGAAGAGAATCCTGAACCGCGAAAGAGGAGGAGGCCAATGAAAACGTTTGGCGAGTTCTTCGACCAGATCACACGCTGGGCGGAAGAAAGCGGGATTGGGCTGCTTTTCCTGCACGACTGGCCCGGGACCTTTCCCCCCAACGAGCGGGAAGCTATACGCACCAGCATGCTTAGCGAGGAGCGATTCTGCCTCTTTGCTGAAGATGCTGCAGACCACTTCCGGGAGAATCTCTCCCGCATCTGCACCGACGCTCTCTACACACGCACGATAGAGGAAGGTCATACCTTCCTGGAAGAGGCGGTGAGGATAGGGCGTGAATGCGGGCTTACGCTTCGGCTGGAAGACGTGGATACGCCGCTCACCCCAACAGAATTTCTCCTCTGGCTGCAAAAGCCATGAGAGGAGAGTAAACGCTTCGGACAGGGTAGAACCAAAAGCCCGAGGAGAAGGCACTGAGCCTCCCTCGGGCTTTCTCCATTTTAATTGTCTTTACGCAGTCTGTGATTTGCCGCGCGTCATACCCCATCCAAGACCCGCCAAAACCACTACTCCTAGAATAATATACACAGTTGTGCGGGACGATGCATCCCCGCCTCCACCGCCGCTGTTCTCATCTGCCATGCCCGCAATACCGTAAATACCCGTCTCCTGTGTCTGGAACGTCACCACGTTTCTGCCCGTGTCCACCTCCGCGCCCTCAACTCTCTCCCAGTGAGAGACAAAGTCAGACTCTACACCAAACGGCCGCTGAATATACTTCATAACCGTAAGAGAGTCCTCTTTGAGCGCCGGGGGCACAAAGCCGTGCAGGTCCCCAAAATACATGCCGTCCCCGCCGGCAAGTTCCTCGTCTGAATAGGGGATGGAGATGGTCACCGGCTGTGCCGGCGGCATGGTGGTTCTCCAGTAGATAGTGCCGCTTCCTATAACGTGCGAATAGCCCTCTGGCACGGCAAGAGGTGCTGGAATAGCAACGCCTTCGTAGATATTGAAGTCCAGAAACGCGAAAGGAGAGTCAAACGTACCTTCCGCAATGGCAAACCCCACGCCTTCATGTTCAATTGTCTGATCGTTCTGTCCTACCTGCGTGCGCGTCTGCTCTTCTTGTGAACCATACGCGTCACGCATCTCTTGCAAGTCTTCTTCTGAAAGCGTTGTCTCGTGCTGTCCTGGCTTGCGCGGGTCTGAGATGTCACCGTCGTCAGTATCTGAGTGTTTGCTGTCTGGGTGGTGGTCAAGCCGCATAGCGTGGGTGAGTTCGTGCATCAGCACGCCCACCGGGTCCATAGTGGCATCACCTTCACGGTTCCAGCCGTCGCGCGAGCCATCATTCGTGTCTTGATCCTCCGGCAGGTTCTCTGTGGTGTCTTCTAGGTTTGAGTCAATAATAATGCGCACAAGATCTGCCATACCGTCCCCGTTGTTGTCTTGCGGTGTGGCAACGCCTCCGCCATGAATCTCTTCTGAGATATCCGCCAGAAGTATGAGCACCTGGCAGGGTGGGAAGGTGGCCCCTGAGGGCTCAAGGCGCCAGCCCGTGTTTGCGTTATTAAGATTCTCTGCGGCCTCTGTAAGCCACGTAGCCCACGCCGGAGGCACGCCACGGGTGAACGCCTGTACGTCAACAGAACGCCCGGAGGTTTGAACACGTTGCGCCACCCCCGCGCAGTAGTGGAGCGTGCGCTTGGGCTCCCCGTTTACCAGGTGCCAATCCCAGCCCGTGTTAACGTACGCGGACGCTGAAGGAACGGCAGAAAAGATGAGTGAGAAAAGAACAAGAGTTGAGAGTATGTATGAGTATTTCATAATACGTGCACCATACAAACATTGGCTTATTTTTGCAAGACATAATCTGTGCTCCCCTACGTCATATATAGTATGAGAAAACTATTTGTCACGGTTATTGCCATTGTGCTTCTTACGGGAGCCTATCTTTTGCTTGTCAGCGAACGGACCGCTCCTGACCCAGTTGTAGACACACCCATAGGCGGACAAGAAGAGCCGACCCTCACCACGGGCGGAGACAGCGAAGATACGGAGGATGAGAATGGGGACAATGATCCCAATGAGCCATTGCCACAAGGAAGCGCAACGGTAGTGCGCACAGTCTCCACCACCCAGAACGTGGTGGTGCTCACGTTTGACGCAGGTTCTGACGTTGGCTTTGCCGCAAACATTTTAGACACACTTAAGGCCGAGGGTGTTAAGGCCTCCTTTGGCATGACAGGGAAGTGGGCTCAGCAGAACCCCGCGCTTGTTACACGGATGGCGGCTGAGGGCCATGATTTTATAAACCACACGTGGACGCACGGCTCATTCACGGGCTTTTCCACGAACAGTGCCCCCCTTACCCAGGCGCAGCGCTGGGACGAGCTTGTCCGCACAGAAAACTTTATCCGCTCACTCACGGGTGTAAGCACCAAGCCCTTCTTCCGCCCGCCTTTTGGGGACTATGACGCTGGTGTCAACAAAGACATCTACGCGCAAGGGTACGGCTACAACATTATGTGGACGGTAGACTCGTTGGGCTGGAAGGGTATAAGTAAGGAAGAGATAACCCGCCGCGTGGTGGACGGGACGGTACCGGGCGCCATACACCTCTTTCACGTAGGCGAGCAGTCCCAAGACGCTGCCGCGCTTGACGCAATCATCACGGAGCTGCGCGCCAAGGGCTACACATTTGCCCGCATTTCAGACCTCTTGTAGCTACCAGCCCACAAAAAACAAAAAGGTGCTACACTTGGCATCTATGCCAAGACATTACAGGCCCGCAAATAGAAGCTTTGGAAAACGTCACCAACCCCGGCGTGGTGCTTCGGGCAAAAGAAAGATAGGGGTATTTTCAGATATCACCAAATTTGTGAACAAGGCGGTAGTGGTGGAAACAGCAGAACGGGAGTCACCCGAACATCTCTTTGCTGAATTTGCTATTGACCCACGCATTAAAGAAAACATAAAAAAGAAAGGGTATATTGAGCCTACGCCCATTCAAGACCGTATCATCCCCCGGGCGCTTGAAGGGAAGGACGTGGTAGGGATTGCGGAGACAGGCACGGGCAAGACGGCGGCATTTCTTATTCCGCTTATCAATAACGTACTTCGTAACCCAAAAAGCAACGTCATAATTGTGGCGCCAACCCGCGAGCTTGCTTTGCAGATAGAGGAGGAGTTTTTGGACTTTGCCACGGGGCTTAAAATAACGGCCGTCTCATGCATTGGCGGAACTGCCGTAGGCAAGCAAATGGCACAACTGCGCCGGCCACACCAGTTTATTATTGGCACCCCAGGGCGTCTAAAGGATATGGTTGAAAGAGGGGCCATAAAGCTCGCCCGTTTTGACGCTGTGGTGCTGGACGAGGCCGACCGCATGCTGGATATGGGATTCATTAGAGACGTGCGGTTTCTTATGGCGGGCCTGCCGGAAAAGCACCACACCCTCTTTTTTTCCGCCACTATCTCACGCGACATTGAGCATCTTATAGGAACCTTTATGGTCAATCCCATAACCATTTCTGTTAAGACACGGGAGACCGCCACAAGCGTAGAGCAGGACATTGTACGCATACCGCAAGGGAGTTCTAAACTAAAAGTACTCACCGCGCTGCTACAAGAGCCCGGTTACGAACGCGTCCTTATTTTTGGGCGCACGAAACATGGCGTTGAACGGCTCACACGCGATCTGCGCAAGGCAGGCATAGTAGCTGAGTCAATTCACGGCAACCGCACCCAGCCGCAGCGCAAACGCGCTCTTGATACGTTTAAAAAAGGAAACGTACAGGCACTGGTAGCTACAGATGTTGCCGCCCGGGGTATAGACGTAGCGGACGTCTCGCACGTGATAAACTATGATCTTCCCGCAACGCATGACGACTACGTGCACCGCATTGGGCGCACAGGCAGAGGCGGCAAGCAGGGGACGGCCCTTACGTTTATTGAATAGCACGTAGAGCCGGTGTACGCTTGACTTTTGAG
>CAZPCT010000009.1:0-11584 GCA_964585325.1 uncultured Candidatus Saccharibacteria bacterium | reverse complement strand
AGAAACGTAGTTGTTCATCTTATACTCACCACGCGTCTTCACAGGGTCCTCCAGGTATAGATAGTCGGGGCCGCATGCCCAGAATCCGTACCTGTTGCTGGCGATCACATAGCGCCTACTGAGTAGTGCGTGGTACGCTGTAGGTATATGGCAAAGCCTGACATAGCAGAGCAGGGTTTTGTATCTGACGAACACCAGTTAAAGGTGCGGGCGGATGTTTCAGAAGAGGCGTTGTTGGCGCTGGGAGCACGGAAACTAGCGTCTGCTTATCACGAGGACGTGTACTTTGTGCCCCGGGACACACATATAAAGAAAAGTGACGAGCTGATACGCCTGAGGAAGGATGGGGATGAGGATTTGTTGTTTACGTATAAAGGGCCCGTGGCGGCGCGGAATATGCGCAACCGACTGGTCATCAGTAAGCCTGTTAGCACCCAAGACGCCCGCGTCATTCACGCAGATTATAGGGAGGTAGTTCGCATACACAAAAAACGCCGCACCTATCTTTTAGACGAGCTCATCATATCACTTGATAATGTGGAAGGATTGGGCAACTATATTGAGTTTGAAGCGCGTTCACCCGAACGGGGATATGTGGTGGACGGGCTTATCAGCCGGTTGGGGCTTGAGGGGAACGTGAGTACCACTCTGTCTTATTTTGAACTTGCGCTTGCGCGCTTTTCTCCTTTCACGCGTCTCCTATACCGCTTTCATGACGTGTTTGGCGGCTTTGTGTTTGGTATCTCCTCTGCGGTTCTAACCACGCTGGGGGTGATTGTGGGGCTCAACGCGGCAACTGACTCTCGTCTTGCGGTGCTGGGGGGCATTGCTTCAGTGGCATTTGCGGACTCGTTTTCAGACGCGCTGGGTATCTATACAGCAGAGAAGGCCGAACGGGGGTCTTCCTCCCGCGGAGCCATGCGGGGTGCTGTCTACACTTTTTTAGGAAAGCTCATCTTTACGCTTTCGTTCGCGATCCCGTTTCTTTTTCTTTCGTTTTCAGACGCGCTGTTCGCGGCGACTGCCTGGGGTATTGTGCTCTTGGTGTTCATGAACGCCGAGATTGCGTTTGTGCAGGAAGAGCCAGTACTGAAGACGGTGGCCGCACGGCTCCTCTTTGCCGTTATTGTCATTGCGATATCCTACGTAGTAGGGGGACAGGTCGCTGGGATTATCAACCGTCTAAGCGTGTAACTCCGTATATGACAGCAGCTGAAATTTACCAAACATACAATATCCCGCCAAACCTGAGGCAGCATCACTACTGGGTTGCGGGCGTCGCGCTCTGGATTTTAGATCACTGGCACGGCACTGACGCGCCTGACCACAACCTTATTACGTCGGAATTGCTGCTTCACGACCTGGGCAATGTTATTAAATTTGATCTTGAAAACTATTTTCATTTGTTGGGAGAAAGCGAGAAAGGAAAGAAAGAGTACTGGCAGAACGCTCAAAAAGAATTCATCACACAATGGGGGCCGAATGAGCACGTGGCCACAGAAAACATTATGAAGGATATTGGGGTGCGGGACGAGGTCGTTGCGTTGTTTAACAGATGTGGCAGTTCAAAAGCGAAGGAAAATACTAAAAGCGGCGACTGGTCTGAAAAGATATGCACCTACGCCGACATTCGCGTCGCCCCTCATGCCATTGTGAGTGTTGACGAACGGTGGGACGAGGTTCTGGAACGATACAGAGGACGCGGCCACTCTTTGGGTGACATTGAAGAGGTGGAGCGGCGCAGAACGTATACAGGTATACTTGAAGAGCAGATTCAGACGCGGGTCACAAAGCCGCTTTCTGAAATTTCTACTACGTCCATTACGTCGTATATTGAGAAGCTTCCTAGTGTTGAGATAGTCTAGAGAGTGTTATTGACATCTTTTGCCCCCTTGCTAGACTATTAGCACTCTAAGTCTTTGACTGCTAATCAATGACAAATTTTGGCAATTTTACAACCAAAGCGCAGCAGGCGTTCCAGAAGGCGCACCAGATAGCTACAAAGAGTGGCAGCGAGCATATTGGCGCGCTGCACCTTTTGGCTGCGCTACTCACGCAGAAAGAGGGGCTTGTGCCAGAGATTCTACAGAAGATTGAGGTAGACACAAAGGAGCTCCTTACGGCGACTAAGAAAGAGATAAAACAGCTTCCCCGTATTATAGGGGGTGGCGCGGGACAGGCGTTCCTGGGCCAGGATCTGGCACTTGTGCTTGAACGGGCGCAAAAAGAGGCCACCCGTTTTTCAGACGAGTACATCTCAACAGAGCACCTTCTGTTGGGGCTTCTTGGTGTTTCTTCAAAAGCCAAACAGGTGCTGGACAACGCGGGTGTGGACCCAGAGGTGGTTATGAAGACACTCAAAGATCTGCGGCCAGAGCGGGTGACGTCTGCAGACCCAGAGAAGACGTATAAGGCGCTTGAAAAGTACACGCGCAACCTTACAGAGCTTGCAAGAAAAGAGAAACTTGACCCGGTCATTGGGCGCGACCGTGAGATACGCCGCGTCATGCAGGTGCTTTCGCGCCGCACCAAGAACAACCCGGTTCTCATAGGCGAGGCGGGCGTGGGAAAGACAGCTATTGTTGAGGGGCTTGCCCAGCGTATTGTGGCGGGGGACGTGCCAGAGAGCATTAAGAACAAGGAGCTTGTCTCTCTTGATATTGGCGCGCTGGTGGCAGGCACAAAGTTTAGAGGGGAATTTGAGGAGCGGCTCAAAGCCATTCTTAAAGAAATAACCCGTTCAGACGGGCAGATTATTTTATTCATAGACGAACTTCACACGCTTATGGGCGCGGGCGGCGCGGAGGGCGCTATAGACGCGTCAAACCTATTAAAGCCCCCGCTGGCACGCGGTGAGCTTCACGCCGTTGGCGCTACCACGCTCAAAGAATACCGGCAGCATATTGAAAAGGACCCGGCGTTTGAGCGCCGCTTCCAGCCCGTGATGGTGCAGGAGCCTGACGAGGAAGACGCTGTCGCTATTTTGCGCGGCATTAAAGAGAAGTACGAAGTGCACCACGGGGTGCGTATTACAGACGCGGCCATTGTAGCGGCAGTGGAGCTTTCACAGCGCTATATTACAGACCGCTTCCTACCAGACAAAGCTATTGACCTTATTGACGAGGCCACGTCCGCTTTGCGTATGACCATAGACTCCATGCCTGAACGGCTAGACACGCTGACGCGTGAGATACGGCGCATGGAAATTGAACGGGAGGCTTTAAAGAAAGAGAAGAAAGACCCCAAGACAAAAGAGAAGATAAAGACCCTTGAAAAGTCTTTGGCGGACTTGAAGGAAGAGTATTCCACGCTTGAGGCGCAGTGGCAGAAAGAGAAGGAGCTCATCTCTGCTATCCGCTCATCTCAAAAAGAGATAGAAGAGCTTAAGGCAGAGGCGGAAATAGCGGAGCGCCAAGGAGAGCTTGAGGATGTTGCAGAGATACGGTATGGGGAAATCCCTAAACTTGAAAAACAGATAGATGAGGCCTCGCGGAAATTGGGGGCGCTTAGTTCAGACCACCGCCTACTGAGGGAAGAGGTGGGGGAGGAAGATATTGCGCAGGTGGTCTCACGCTGGACGGGTATACCCGTTATGCGACTGGTGGAAGACGAAGCACACAAACTTGTCCGGCTGGAAGACGAGCTCAAGCAACGCGTCATTGGCCAGGAAGATGCTGTTGAGGCCATCTCTCACGCTATTCGCCGCGCACGCACGGGGCTTTCAGAAGAGACGCGGCCGCTTGGCTCGTTTATGTTCCTGGGGCCTACGGGCGTGGGAAAGACGGAGCTTGCCCGCGCGCTTGCGGAATTTCTGTTTAATGACGAGAACGCAACCATTCGCATAGATATGTCTGAATATATGGAGCGGCACGCCGTCTCCCGGCTTTTGGGCTCACCGCCCGGGTACGTGGGGTATGAAGAGGGTGGTCAGCTGACAGAGCAGGTGCGGCGCCGGCCCTACAGCGTGGTGCTTTTTGATGAAATAGAGAAGGGGCACCCAGAGGTCTTCAACACGCTCCTGCAGGTACTGGACGAAGGCCACCTTACGGACTCAAAGGGCCGCAGGGTGAACTTCAAGAACACCATCATCATCATGACATCCAACCTAGGTACGGACATCATTCAGGAGTACCACGGGCTTGGCTTTTCTCCGTCAAAGACCTCACAGGCGGAACGGAAGGAAATAGACGCAAAGATACGGGGGGTGCTTCAAAAGCACTTCCGGCCCGAATTCCTCAACCGTCTAGATGAGATTATTGTCTTTAACTCTCTTACCAAAGAGGACCTTGAAAAGATTGTAGACATTCAGTTGGAACGTGTGCGCAAGCGCCTGGCCAAGCAGAACATCTCGGTTAAGATAACACCCAAGCTTAAAAAGCATCTTATAAAAGAAGGATTTGACCCTATCTACGGCGCCCGTCCCCTCAAGCGTGCCATACAGAAGCTGGTCTTGAACCCGCTCTCGTCCACTCTTTTGGAGAGGGGAGGAGGGGCGGACAGACAGAAGCGCGCGTTTAAAGTGGACTTTGCGAAAGAAGGCGTAACTGTAGCTTCTACGAAGTAAGGGGCTACTTTAGATCAATTTCTTTGTGCCTGGGCACTACACAACCATTCTTGCGGATATAGAGCAACTGTGGTACTTTTTGCCTAGCGCCCGTTTACGGCATTATCCACACTTTTGAGGCCTTTACAGCCCTTGGCTGTGGTATAATATGTTTACAAAGCGACGTTACTCCTTGTGTCCTATGAAGAGAGCGTTTTTGTACTGAACAAAGGAGGTGCTTTGTCTGCCGTTACGAGCAGAAGAGGTGTCGTCTGTTTGTATCTGCCCCTCACATGGCATTTCGGTCTCCATTAGTCATGGCCGTGATGCCCGTGCGATATACTGCACACCATGTGAGGGGTGGACGCAAATCCGTGTTCCGCCGCAGTGATATGACGTGCGAATGATTGTGCACTCTTACGGTTCACCCCGCTCTACGGACATTGTCCGTTGTTAAGGGGAATGAGCTCTGCAGAAATCATTCCCGCGTTTTGCGCTTAGGCGCAGGGCGTGGGGCGGGGTCAATTCCTGTAAGAATAGCGCCCAGGAGCCCGTCATACATTACAACTGGAGTACAGGTCGGTCGA
Organism: uncultured Candidatus Saccharibacteria bacterium; assembly: GCA_964585325.1. Lineage (GTDB taxonomy): Bacteria > Patescibacteriota > Minisyncoccia > JACQLN01 > CAZPCT01 > CAZPCT01. The sequence continues at coordinate 6,454 of CAZPCT010000009.1, read as the reverse complement.
TTCCGCTTGCTTAGCGGCAAGGGGGGGCTGACTCCGCGAATGACATTGACACTCACTGTCATTAATTACTACGTTAACGTAATAATTAAGTACTACACTTAATTTAAGGAGAAAGTATCAAAATGGATATTAGAAAAGTAGGGAAAGTTGCCGTAACTGCAGTTATTGCAGTTGCTATGGTTGCTACCCTTGCTGCCCCTGCTCAGGCGCAGACCTCAGCTCAACTGCAGGCCCAGATTGACGCCCTTTTGGCGCAGATCGCGGCTTTGCAGGCTCAGCTTGCAGGTGGAGCTTCAACAGGCGTATCTTGCACATTCACCCGGAGCTTGTTCCAGGGTGTTTCAGGTGAGGACGTTCGTTGTCTCCAGCGCTACTTGAACGCAGCCGGTTTCACGGTTGCGACATCAGGTGCTGGCTCAGCTGGCTTTGAGACCATGTACTATGGTCCTCTTACCACCTCAGCCGTTGCGCGATGGCAGGCAGCACACAATGTATCACCAGCAGTTGGTTACTTTGGCCCCATTTCAACGGCTAAGTACAACGCGTTGGTACAGGCAGGTTCACCAGGAACAGGTGACGACGACGATGATGGAGACAACAATGGCGAACTTGAAGGCGGAGCTGGAAGCATCAACGACGCTGACTTCATTACCTCTCTCAACAACGAAGAGGTTGGTGAAGGTGAACAGGATGTAGAGGTTGCCGGTCTTGAGTTAGAGGCTGACGACGGTTCAGACATTGAGCTGACCGCGGTTCGTCTTATCTTTGACCACGCAGGCGGCACAGAAGAGGCAGGTTCTTCAAACAACCTTCCTCGCTACGCTGACGAGATTTCAGTGTGGTTCAACGGTGAAAGAGTTGCCCGCTCAGACGCGGACGACTTCACCGAAGGCGCACAGGGAGTCTGGTCACGCACACTATCACTTGATTCAGGTGCTATCATTCGTATGAGTGACACCGAGGACCTTGTGGTAGCCGTTTCTGCGGTTGGCAACATTGACTCTGACGATGAAGGAGAAGAGTGGTCGGTTGAGATTGACTCGGTTCGTTTCCGTGACGCACAGGGCGCTGTCATTTCTGACACCTCCACTGGCGACATTGGCGCTACACGAATCTTCTCATTCGAAGCATTCGCTTCAGCGGCTGACACAAAGATGAAGATTTCACTCAACGACGATGACGACGACATTAACGACGCTCATCTGATTGACGTGGACTCAAGCAGCCGCACGAACAACGTTCCTGTACTCTCATTCAACATTGAGGTAGAGGGCAACGCGGATCTCTTCATTGACGAGATTGTGGTTGACTTCACCACAAGCGAAGACGACCTCAATGACGTTATCTCTGCAGCGCACTTGCTGCTTGACGGTGACGACCAGGTTGGCACCGAAAACGTTACCTCAGAGGACGCAACAGACGTTCCGGTAACGTTTGATGACCTCAACCTTACTCTTGAGCCAGGTACCCACAACTTTGTGGTAGCGGTTAACTTTGAAGCGATTGACGCTTCCTTCGTAGAAGGAACCACATTGCTTGCAGAGATCACCGACGACGAGACCGACTCATGGGTTGTTGAGGACGCTTCAGGTGAGGACCTTGCTGATGGTGACAAGACTGGTACAGCGGTTGGAGATGCACACTCTGCATACGACAACGGCTTTACCGTAACGCTTGTCTCAACTGAGGCTAACGTTATTGCAGGAAATGCTCAGGCATCTGAAAATGACCGCGCAGAATTCAAGATCGTCTACGACGTGACTGCGTTTGGCTCAACCATTTACCTTGGCACTTCAACTGACGACGCGGACACAGCGACTGCTGAGCACGGTGTAAACTACGACGTTCTTATCAACGGCGCAGTAGACACTGATGCCACCAGCACCGCTATCCTCACAATGTCCAACAGTTCTACGGACGGCACCACCGGTGCATTCAAGGTACTTGAATCTCAGACACGACGCTTTACCTTGACCGTGAACTTGACAGCATCTGAAGATAACTTCTTCGAGATCCAAATGGAAAGCATTGGATGGTCAGCCGACACAGACGCGACTGCTGACGCCAACACGTACCCATTAGCGGCTCTTGCAGAGTTTGACGCTGGTCCTGTCTTCATGAACGCTCGCTAATCTAGTTTCTAACTAGACCTAGCAACGTTCTAGGACACACCAAAAAGAGCCCTTCGGGGCTCTTTTTGGTTGTGGCACGAAAGGAGAGTGTGCTAACCTCGTCATATACAGAAGTAGTAGGTAGAAAGTAGAACGTATAAAGCGCTTCCCTTACAACTTACTACCTCATTCATAGTCCATAATACTTTCTCCTTAATACTTAATACTTACTCATGTCTAAGAAAAATCTTATCATTGCGGGTGCCATAGTAGTGGTTGTCATTTTGGTCTCACTCTTCCTGTTCAGAAGTCCTTCCTATAGTGCGGATGACTTTGAGAACGCAGAGCTGGTGACGCAGGACCAGAGCCTTCCTGCAGAGGAGCTGAGATTGCGTGCGCTTGATCTTGCGGAGACAGAGCCGCCCCGCGAAGACGAACCAGTGGACGAGGCCGCACGTGACGCGTTTGATGACTACGTGCGTGCGGGGCTGTATGGCGAGGCGCTCCGGGTCTCTCAGGAGATAGAGGCGCAACACGAAACAGACGCTTCATACCATGAGCTTAAAGGGGACCTTCTCTCCTTCATGCATCAATACCGGGATGCCGTAGTCGCATACGAGCGTTCGCTTGAGATGGGCGGCAACCGTGGCAGTATCTACGCCAAGCTGGGCGATCTGTATCTTTTTCATTCAACGAATGAAGACTCGAAGAAGCAAGCTCTGGCCCTCTATGAGCGTTCAGCTGACCTTACAACTGACCAGAAACTGCGCAATGAGCTGAGAGTCAAAATTGAGGGACTTAAAAACAGCCTTTAATTAGAAGCTAGGAGATAGAATCTAGCCTCTGAACTACAGTTCATACACCCACTTAGTGAGTGCTATCATGCGCGCGTAGGAGAACGCCTTAAGGCGTTCTTTTGCGTTACGGGTGAGTTTGCGCCCCAGCGCAGGGTCGTCTAACACGGCGTCAAGCGCGTCTGCGAACTTTTGTGAATTACCTACGGGAACGCTGAGCGCCGCTGGCTTTTTAGAATTGTGAAACAGCACCTCAGTGTTGCCGCCCACAGGTGTGGCCACAATGGGTACGCCCGCGGCCATTGCCTCAAGCACGGTGTAGGAGAGCCCTTCTTTTACGGAGCTTATGGCGTAGACGTCCAGCCCCTTCATAAACCGGGCCGCGTTCTCAATTCTGCCTACAAGGTGTACGCGCGCCGCAACACCAAGGCGCTGGGCGTGGTCTTGGAGCTCTTCCTGTGGCTGTGGCCCCGGTCCACCCACAATGACAAGGTGAGCGTTGGTGTGCTTCATATAGGCGAGGGCCGCTATCATCGTCTTTAAATCTTTGGTGTAGTAGAGGTTTGCGATGGTGCCTATAACGGGGACGCCTGAGGGGACGCTTCTCCTCTCTGTAAGACGTTCCCGGGCCTCTTCCTTTGTAAGAAACTTCACGCTTTTGGGGTCAAACCCGTTGTGCACTACAAAGAGCTTGCGTGGGGGCGCTATATGATGGTGAAGTGCGCTCTCAAAGTACGAATGGGAAATAAGAATAATGCGGTCTAGGAAGTACGCGCCAAACTTGTTCACCGCCACCCACAGCCATTTGCGTCCTTTCTGGCTCACTGTTGGGTCTTCGTACGCCCACCCGTGAACAGTGAAGACGGTCTTTACGTGTGGTACAAAAAATGTGGCAAGGGCACCCAGATAGCCCACCTTTGAGCTGTTCAGGTGCACAATGTCGTATCTCTCCTTGCGCAGGTGGCGCACCAGGTCTATCCAGAACGGGAAGTCTGAGAGCGCGGGGAGCGTGCCAAACGCAAGGCCGCGCTTCAGATGGGGGAAATGCACGGTCTGTATACGTTTTTCGCGTGCCCACGCAAGCAGCTCATCTCCCGTCTCAACACCTGAGCCGATGGTTATGTCATACGTGGCCACAAGACCACTTGCCATATCCTGCACGTACTTTTGCGCGCCGCCCATTTCACCCAGCGTGACAAGAATGAAAACCTTATTTTTCCGTTGCACGTCAGTTGACATATGATTGATAATAACACGCCAAATGCTACTATAGAAAACACCGTGGAACAACAACGCATTCTCATTTTCTCAAATGCTTACCTACCCCTTATAGGAGGCGCCGAACTTGCTGTTAAAGAGATAACTGATAGGCTGCAGAATGAGTTTTTTCTTATTACGACCCGTTTTTCTCCGCAACATCCAAAAAAAGAGCGCATAGGTAATGTTACAGTGTATAGGGTCGGCACGGGGCGTCTGGGGTATATAGACAAACTTATCTCGCCGTTTGTGGGGGCGGTGCTTGCTCGCCGGCTTGTGAAAGAGGAGCGCATCAGTCTGTACTGGTGTATTATGCTGACATTTATGAGCGGGGCGCCGTATCTACTTAAAATTACAGGTCTTTCGCGCGGGGTGCCTATCTTACAGACGGTGCAGGAAGGTGACGATATGCGGCATCTTACGTTTAGACATCTTGGCATTATATATCTTTCGTGGCGCGCCGCCCTGTACTTTGCAGACCATATTCAGGTCATCAGCACGTTTCTCAAAGAGCTGGCGCAGAAGCGCGGCGCCCGCGCACCCATAGATGTGGTGCCCAACGGCGTCAACTTTGAAAAGTTTCACCAAGCTCCTCGCTCTGAACTTCATTTTCCTGTCACCATCATTACCACGTCCCGACTTGTAAAAAAGAACGGCGTAGACACCCTCATCAAAGCGATGTCATATCTGCCGTTTACTGACCACCGCCTACGCGTAGTGGGTGACGGCCCTGAACGCGCCAGACTTGTACAGCTGGCTGAGTGGTTGGGGATTAAAAATTGTGTTGATTTCCAGGGCCCCGTTCCGTTTGAGGAAATTCCAGAAGAGCTTAAAAAAGCCGATATCTTTGCTCGTATTTCCCGCTCTGAAGGATTGGGGATATCGTTTCTGGAAGCGATGGCGGCAGGCCTGCCCATTATTGCAACAAATGTAGGCGGTATTCCTGACTTTCTAAAAGACGGGGAGACGGGACTCTTTGCGAGCGTAGATGATCCACAGGACGTGGCTGAAAAGATAAAGCTTCTGATTGAGGACAATAATCTGCGTGGTCACATTGCAAAGCAAGGACAGGAGTTGGTGAAGCGTGAGTACAGCTGGGATACCATAGCCGAACGAATGAATATCATTTTTCAGCACGTTATAGTCCGTAATTCATAACTCATGATTCTTGATACTAAAGTAAAATGAGAATTTTATTTTGCACTGGCATTTTCCCTCCCGAGTCAGGCGGTCCTGCTACATACACAGAAAAGATGGCCACTGAGCTCATGCGCAGGGGGCACGGTGTTCGCGTGGTGACATACTCTGACGCTAAGGAAACGAATACGTATCTCTTTCCTGTCCACAGGGTGATTCGTACTGGCTCAAAGCCGCTCAACTACCTCAAATACCTTTTTACTGTTCTCTGGTGGGGAAGAGGTGCGGATGTGCTGTATCTACAGGACCTTGTCTCTGCGGGCTATCCGGCGTATTTGGCAAACAAAGTTTTGCGCAAAAAGATGGCAGTGCGTGTGCCAGGGGACTATTCATGGGAGCAAGCACACAACAAGGGTCTTACAGATGATCTGCCTGAGGCGTTCCAACACCACACCTCATATCCTGGCACGATAGGAAAGATGCGAAATATTCAAATAAAAGTAGCGCGTGGTGCAGATAAAGTTGTGTTGCCTGCTGCAACCCTGCGTCCCATTCTTACAGGGTGGGGAGTGGATTCACGCCGTATTGTGGTCATCTATACTGGTATGGAAACGCCGAGCGGTACACCAACGCGAGAAGAGGCGCGCAAACAGCTGGGTCTTTCAAAAAGTGACTTTCTGGCGGTTTCTATAGGGCGTGATATACCTTTGAAGGGTTTTGATGTACTTAGGTCCGCAGTTATGGAGCTTAATAAAAACGTGGAAAAGGTGAAATTGAGTATTTACTCCACTGCACCTCGTCAAGAGGTACTGACAGCACTTTCGGCTGCGGATGTATTTGTTCTCAATACGGCATTTGAAAACTTTTCCATCACGGTGCTAGAGGCGCTTGCGATAGGAACACCAGTTGTCACCACCTCTATTGGAGGCAATACTGAGGTTATAGAGCACGAGGAGACAGGTCTGTTTGTGGAGTTTAACAACAACCAACAGATACAGGACGCGCTTGAGCGGTTGTTGAACGAACCGCGCCTGCGAAAGAAGCTTTCTGAACAAGGAAAAGTGAAGGCGCGTGAATTTACCGTGGAACGAATGGTGGGAGAGACAGAAAACACATTACAAGAATTATATAATTAAATTATATTTAAATATAATT
>CAZPCT010000008.1:0-13068 GCA_964585325.1 uncultured Candidatus Saccharibacteria bacterium | reverse complement strand
AATATGGCGTGGAGGAGTATTTTAATAGCCAGCTTTCTGGAGAGCAGGGATTTGTTGACGGTTTTCGCAACCCGTTTGGCCAGCTTATTTCTGCCCTCTCAAATATTTCACACCCTCAGGACGGCGCGGACGTGTACCTTACACTTGACTATAATATTCAACGTACGTTGGAGCGGTATCTTCAGGAGACCCGCGAACGGTACGGCGCCCGTAGCGCTCAGGGGGTGGTAGTGAACCCGCGTACCGGGGAGGTGCTTGCCATGGCCACACTCCCACAATTTGATCCAAACAACTATGCTGAGGAAGATTTCTCACGCTTTTTGAACCCTGTCACACAAAGCGTGTATGAACCGGGTTCCGTCTTCAAGCCGCTTACCATGGCGGCCGCGCTGGACGTGCACGTCGTCTCCCCAGAAATGACGTATACAGACACAGGCTCCGTGCGTGTGGCTGACCGCACTATAAAAAATTCAGGAGAGCGCGTGGAGGGTGTACAGACAATGACGCAGGTTCTTGAGAAGTCTTTGAACACAGGTATTGTTCATGTGGTCAATCGTATACCCAAAGGGACGTGGCGGGAGTATGTGAGCAACTTTGGGTTTGGCGAGACAACGGGCATTGAACTTACTGGAGAGGTGGCCGGGAGCGTGCGCAATGTAGAGAAAGGAGGCCCAGTGGAAATAGCAACTTCCTCGTTCGGCCAGGGTATCTCAGTGACCCCGCTGGAGTTGACTATGGCTATTGGGGCATTGGCGAACGACGGTATACTTATGCGCCCCTACATTGTGGACAGGATTATTGGGGCAGACGGCGAGACGGTTTACGAAGGCCGCCCCCGTGAGCGAAGACAGGTGATAGAGCCTGACACGGCGGAGCGTATCACCCGCATGCTCGTCTCCGTAGTGGAGAAGGGTTCTGGCTGGGGGGCTAAAATGGACGGCTACTTCGTGGCGGGCAAGACGGGAACGGCACAGATACCGTCCCCGTCAGGTGGGTACTCGGACGAGGTCAACCACACGTTTGTGGGCTACGCGCCTGCGTTTAACCCACGGTTCGTTATGTTGGTGCGGCTGGAGAACCCGAAGGGTGTGCAGTTTTCTGAAGTATCCGTAGGGCCGCTTTTTAAGAACGTTGCGTCGTTTATTCTTAACTACTATGGTGTAGAACCGACCAAGCCGGTAGACCAATAGGCAGGTGCTGCGTAACAACAGATATGCAAGTAATTGTGCAGGATCTTCTAACTGAATATGTTGATGAGGGGAGCGGGAGAGCTCTTCTTTTGTTGCATGGATGGGGTGACACCTTGCACACGTTTGACGAACTCACTCGTGACCTTCTTTCCGCCGAGTATCGGGTCATTAGGTTGGATCTGCCAGGATTTGGAAAAAGCGAGTCCCCAAAAAAGGTGTGGGATCTCAACCACTATGTTGAGTTTGTCTCTACGTTTCTTGAAAAAATTGGCGTGACGCAGGTGTCGGTGCTGGTCGGGCATTCTTTTGGTGGGCGCGTTGCTATTAAAGGACTTGCGGAGCAGAAATTAGCTACGGAGCGACTGGTGCTCATTGGAGCTGCCGGTGTTACACCTAGGCACAATTTGCGCACTGTGCCTGCTAACATTGTTGCGAAAGTCGGGAATATTGTGACATTTGTCCCGCCATTTTACTTTTGGAGAGCTAAATTACGAAAATGGTTTTATCGTTCCTTGAAAAGTGACTATGAGAACGCAGGCCACTTGAAAGGGACGTTTGTGAATATTGTGAAGGAGACCCTTGAAAACCAAGCGTCCAAAGTGCTAATCCCCACGTTGTTAATTTGGGGGAGTAGTGACTCTGAAACACCCGTGGATGATGGTAATCGACTTACCACGCTTATTCCTAACTCTTCGCTTGTGATTATACCCAACGCTGGGCACTTTGTTCATCAAGAACACCCTCACGTTGTCTCGCAACATATCAGAGAATTCAATGCTTAAACGCCTCCTTTCCCGCTACCACCCTCGTTACGTTCGCTCACTTGTGTATATGCTCCAAGCAAGTGAATATGATGTGCGCGATTTTTTGTCATGGTATGGGAAGGTACAGGATTTTACCCATGTTGAGCAGCGGAAAAGTCTCACCACTACCGTTAAGGTAGTGGTGTTGTTGGGGGTACTCTGGGTGGGAACGTTGATGCTGAGTATTTTAGCTATCACACTCCTGGCTACTCTGGGGGGCTGGTATGGTTATCTGATCTTTATTGTCCTTGTTTTATTTATTCCCTACATACTTGTCGTTTTTTTAGTGGCTGTGCTTCTTGTAGGGAAAGTTCTTGTACAGAAGCCGGTCACCTACTTCATTGTACGAAATGCGCGGAAAAAGTTGGCTAGCCACAAAGCTGTTCGGGTCGGTATTGCGGGCAGCTTTGGAAAGACAAGCATGCGTGAGATATTGCGAACCGTATTGGCAGAAGGAAAAAAGGTTGCCGCGCCGCTTGAAAGCTATAACACGCCACTGGGTATAAGCAGATTTATCACTGAGCTTGAGGGTGATGAGGATGTCTTGGTGTTTGAGCTAGGGGAGTACTATCCTGGAGATGTGAAAGAATTGTGCGAGCTGGTTCAGCCCGGCATAGGGGTTATCACAGGCGTCAACGAAGCTCACTTAGAAAAGTTTAAATCGTTGAAGCGCACTGCTCAGACGGTTTATGAACTTGCTGACTATGTTGGAGAAAGTGGAGCGGTGTATGTGAATGCTGAGAGTGAACATGCTCGCAGGTATGCACGTTCGGAGCATAGACTTTATAGCTGTGAAGGGGTAGACGGATGGAGTGTAGAAAATGTGCAGACTGGGTTGTTGGGCACTTCATTTACGTTTAGAAACAACGGTGAGGAAGTGGTATTGAAATCTAAGCTTTTGGGTTTGCATCAGGTTGGTCCCTTAGCGGCTGCAGCGCATCTTGCAGTGGAACTGGGGCTGTCTTTAGAGCAGGTCAGAGAAGGTGTGAGTAAAACAAAACCTTTTAAGCACCGTTTGGAGCCCAACGAGGATGTCGCTGGAGTGGTTTTACTTGACGACAGCTATAATGGCAATCCCGATGGCGTGAGGGCGGTAATTGATTTTTTGGCTACCTTGGAAGACTGTAGGCGTTTTTATGTTACCCCTGGGCTGGTTGAGATGGGGGAACGTAGTGAGGAGATACACAAAGCCATTGGGGCCCGTATCGCGGAAGCGGGTATTGAAAAAGTGGTTCTCATTAAAACGTCTGTGACCCCCTATATAGCGGAGGGATTGGCCCGGGGCGGATTTAAGGGCGAATTGATATGGTTTGATAGTGCGCCGGAGGCGTACGCCGCGCTTCCACACCTGACAGTAAAAGGAGACGTAGTGCTTCTTCAGAACGATTGGCCAGACCAGTATCTATAACTTAGAATAGAGTTATGGCAAAAAACGTTGCAGTCATATTCGGGGGTCGGAGCGCGGAGCATGATGTTTCAATCATCACCGCTCATGTTCCTATTATTGAGTCTCTTTTGGTCAAGGGCACTTTTTCTGTGTGGCCCGTGTACATAGCAAAGGACGGGTCATGGTATTGCGACCAGGAAATGAATGATCTCGCGTACTTTAAGCGGGATAATTTTGAGGAATCTCTTAAAAAACAACAGAAGATTCGCTTGTTGTTTGATAATGGATTACAGATCATATGGCCCACTCTGAGATCTAAAACACAGCGGGTTGACGTTGTGTTTCCAGCAATGCACGGAACGTATGGTGAGGACGGGAGTCTGATGGGCTTGTTGCGTATGGCGGGTGTGCCTTTTGTGGGTTGCGATCTATTTGCTTCCGTGCTTTCCATGGACAAGGCGGTTACTAAGCAGGTTTTAAGTACTGAGAACGTGCCCGTGGTCCCGTATGTCTGGTTTACATCACGTGACTGGGAAGAAAACAAGGATGAAGTGGAGAGACGAATCAACACATTGGCATGGCCGCTCTTTGTAAAACCAGTACACCTTGGTTCAAGTATTGCGCTGACGCGGGTAAAAACGGAGACGGAGCTACGTAACGCCCTAGAGGTTGCTTTTCGGTATGACGATAAGGTGTTGGTAGAAGAGAGCGTAAAAAATCTTATTGAAGTGACGCTTCCTATAATGGGCAACGACCTGTTGCGTCTGGCGGAAATAGAACGCCCTCTCAATAAAACAGAGTTCTTTGATTTCAGTGAGAAGTATTTGTCGGGTAGTAAAGGGGGAGGCGTAAACACACAGTACAGTGAAATTCCGGCTCAGATTTCAGAAAGTTTACAAGATCGCGTTAGAGAGCTGGGAGAGAAAACATACCGCTTGCTAGGATGCGCGGGTTTGGCACGGATAGATTTTCTAATTAATAGTGAGTCTCAACAAGTATACGTTAATGAGGTAAATACACTTCCAGGCAGTCTTTATCACCACAACTGGAAACAAGCGGGTGTTTCTGGGGTTGAGCTTGTAACGACACTTGTTCAATTGGCAGAGGAGCGTTTTGCTGCCAACAAAAACATCACGTATGCATTTGACTCAGATATACTCAAAAAGGCGGGAGGACCCAAGATTAACAGTCAAGATTTAAACGAATGAGGTGAGTTGCACATGAAAAGTTTAATTCAGTTTATTCTTAGATGGCTCACACGCGCGGTGCTATGGAAGTACCGGCCGTTTGTGGTGGGTATCACCGGTTCGGTGGGGAAGTCTTCCACTAAGGAGGCTATCTACATGGTACTTTCCCAGAGGTGGCCGGGGGGCGTACGGAAAAACGAAGAGAATCTCAATACAGAGATTGGGCTGCCCTTGACGGTGCTGGGAAGCGTTGTTGCAAACCGAAACGTGTTCAAGTGGGCGTGGAATATTTTAAAAGGAATAGGGTTGCTCCTTCTTCCGCTCACATACCCAAAGGCCTTGGTATTGGAGATGGCGGCGGACCGGCCGGGCGACATACAGTATTTTTCTTCGTTTATTCCCGTGGACGTGGCGGTTATAACGGCGGTGGGCGCCATGCCGGTGCACCTGGAATTCTTTGAAAACAGAGAGGCTTACGTGAACGAGAAAGCCGCTATCTTGTCAGCGCTCAAGCCCGGCGGAACGGCGGTACTTAATAATGACGACGCGACAGTGCGAGGGTTGGCGCGGCGTGTAGCGGATGGCAAGCGGATGGTCATGTTTGGCATGGATGGGGATGCGGACGTGAAAGGGTTGGGTCCGTACTATCTGCCGCCTACACGGGCCGATCTTGAGTCGGCAGGGATGAGTTTTAAGGTTTCGTATAAGGGTTCCACGGTGCCTGTTCGGCTTCATAAAAGCATAGGAAAAGGCATTATGTACGCCGCTCTTGCCGCGTGCGCGGTAGGTGTATCCTCCGGCGCGAATCTTGTTTCTGTTGCAGGAGCGTTGGAGCACTTCCAGCCTCTTAGGCACCGTATGGCGTTTGTAAAAGGGATAAAAGGAACCTTAATCATTGATGATACATATAATGCCTCACCTCTTTCCGCCGAAGTAGCGCTTGAAGCGTTATCAAAGTTTGAAGGAACACGGAAAATAGCGGTGTTGGGAGACATGCGTGAATTGGGTGTCAACACAGAGAAAGCGCACCGTCATATTGCGCAACGTGCGGCGGACGTTGCTGACATCATCTTCCTGGTGGGCCCCGCCACAGCATTCGCGCGGGAAGAACTTGAGAAGGCACGGTGGGGACAGGGAGGCAATCTGGTGTGGGGCCGGAACGCTGATGCTATCAAAACCAAGCTTCAGGAGGTGCTTACAGAGGGTGACGTTGTCTTGATAAAAGGCTCCCGTGCCGTTATGATGGATACGCTCGTGGAGGAGATCCGCGAGATTTAAATATAGGTCCCATCGTCTAGAGGCCTAGGACGCATGGTTCTCATCCATGTAACAGGGGTTCGAATCCCCTTGGGACCGCTCATTATTAAAATACTTACATGCCAAACATAAAAAGAGACGTCATCATCGCGGTTGTCGGTGTAGTTTTATTGGTTGTCGCCGTTAGCGCGGGAAAGGGTGGAGAGAGTGGCCTTATTAAAATTGGGGTCATCTCGCCGGTTACCGGAACTGGCTCAAGTTACGGAGAGCCTATCGCGAACGCGGCGATCTTGGCCTCGGAGGAGATTAATCGCACGGGCGGAATTGATGGAAAACAGGTTCAACTCATCGTGGAAGACGGCAAATGTGACGGGACCGAGGCTGCTAACGCAGCACAGAAGCTCATTGAACAGGACGGTGTAAAAATCATACTTGGGGGCGGGTGTAGTACCGAAAGTTTGGTGATAGCTCCGATTGCCAATGCGCGTGAAGTTCTTCAAATAGCTGCCGCTACCTCTCACAACGACTACACGAATGCCGGCCCTTTCAGTTTTCGTGTGATGCCTAAGGCCGATCTACTTGCAAGCAGAATCGCGGATATCGCCTTTGAAAAAGGTGCACGAAGAGTGGCAGTACTGAATGAACAGAAAGATTACCCCGACGGAGTAGTAGATTCTTTTATTAAGAGGTTCGAGGAGCTTGGAGGCGAGATAACTTTGCACGTTCGCTACCAACCCGACGAGACTGATCTACGAACGCCTATTCTAAGAATCGGGGGGACGGATTCTGATTCAATCATGTTCTCTTCTCAGGACGACAAGGGGAGTCAGCTTTTCTATCGCCAACTGAAGGAGCTGGGTCTCGCCGGCAAATATGATTATTTTTTCCACGACTGGACAGGTTTAACGAAAACGGTTTTTGAAGATAATAGTGATCTGGTAGCTTCCCGAGCTTTCAGTGTGGCTGCATGGGTGGATCCAACTTCGTCACAGGTTCAGGGGATCAGGAAAGAGTATGAAGAAAGATTTGGCGCACCTTACACAACGGCTGATTTGTGGGTGACGAGTTCCTACGATAGACTGTTTCTCGTCAAAGAGGCGGTGGAGTTTTGCAGGGATGAAAAAGACACGGAGTGTATGGCCCGTTACCTATTGTCTTCAATAGCGGACTGGGAAGGGGCGATGGGAAGGATCACGTTCGACCAGAACGGCGATATTGATACTGACATGTACGTACAATACTTCGACGCTTCCGGGCAGGAGGTCAAAGAAAGACTCTAAGTCTGGCGCCACCCTTTGCAATTTTGGAGTTTGTTTTATTGTGGGATTTCTTAGACGCGCACGAAAACCGTGAACTCCGAAATGAAAGAGAGTTTCGCATGACGGAGACGAGCAATCGAATCCCCGGCGTGAGGGAGGATGAGACCGGCACCACGTTCGGCACGTCGACGAGCGACCCCCTGATCGGCACGACCGAACCCTGGGAGGTCCCTCCCGCGTACTTTTTTTATGCGGAAAGTATGTCATAATGCAGAAATCACTGATGAGTAAACTTAACCACCTGGTTATTATTCCGGACGGCAACCGCAGATGGGCGGCGCAGCACTCTCATCCTCCTTTTTTTGGCCACAATAAAGGAGCGGAGCGGATGGAAGAGATTATTAGAGCAGTGCACGAGAAAGGGGTGCCGTATCTCACTATCTGGGGATCTTCCGCTGGGAATCTCACCAAACGACCGGAAGAGGAGGTGCGTGCGTTGTTTTCTCTGTACGAAAAGTATTTTAACCAACTTGCCGACGCAGACGAGACGCACAAGAATAACGTGAGGATACGCGTATTGGGGCGGTGGCCCGAGCTTACGCCTCCCGCCGTACAGCAGGCGATTGCGCGCGCGGTGGAAAACACAGCAAAATATGAAAAGTGGCACCTTACCTTTTTGATAGGGTATGACGGCAAGGATGAGATGCTGCGTGCGGTTGAGTCTATTGTGGCGGCGGGTGCGGACGGCGTAGAACAGGAGACCATAAAGAAGCACTTGTGGACCTCTGAACTTCCCACGGTGGATTTGGTCATACGCACAGGAGGAGAACCCCACTGGTCCGCCGGTCTTATGATGTGGGACGTAGCTGACGCGCAGCTTTATTTTACCGAAACACTCTGGCCCGACTTTACACCCAAAGAACTCCAGCGGGCCCTTGATCGTGCCACACACACTGAGCAGCGCCACGGCGCATGAGTGCGCGTGGGGTGCGTGGTACAATACACCTAATGGACAGAGAGACTCCGTGGCATGCGCTGCCGCTAGGCGCGCTTCTGGCGCAGGTGGACGCCAAACAAGATGGCCTCACGGGGGCAGAGGCTCGCCGCCGGCTTGATGGCATAGGTACGAATGCCCTGACAGAGCAGAGGCGCGCGCACCCTCTTTGGTTGTTCGCGCGGCAACTGGCGCACCCGCTCATTGTTCTTCTTATTGTGGCGGGGGTAGTGACCCTTTTTCTTTCGGCGTGGCTAGACGGCGCCGTTATTTTTATTGTCGTTCTTTTAAACGCGGGCATAGGGTTTTACCAGGAGCGCAAGGCACAGAAAGCGCTCAATGCGCTACATGCACAAGAGCGAAGTATGGCGTTGGTCCTGCGCGACGGAAGGTGGCAGCGCGTGCCCACACCCACACTTGTGCCCGGGGACACGATACAACTGCGCGCGGGAGACAACGTCCCTGCAGACGCGCGCGTTGTCAGAGCGCTGCATGTGGCTGTGAGTGAGGCGTTGCTGACGGGAGAGGCGGAGCCCATAACAAAGAGCGTGGCCGTTCTTCCAAAAGAAACAGATCTGCCAGACAGAGCAAATATGGTGTGGATGGGTACAGCTGTGGTGGATGGAAAAGCGGAGGCGGTGGTGGTTTCCACCGGGGACAGAACTCAGTTTGGTCACATTGGGGAGCTGACACAGCGTACGAGAGAGACCCAGACACCGTTTGAGCGCCGTGTTGCCCGGCTAGGACGCTTTTTAGGGATACTTACCCTTATTGTCGCCGCCGCACTGTTTGTGGCGGGCATACTCGTAGGCAGGCCGGCAGGGGAGATGTTTCTTTTGACCGTGGCGGTAACTGTTTCTGCTATCCCCGAAGGTCTGCCGGTGGCCATGGTCGCTATTTTGACCATAGGGATGGTGCGTGTTTTACATAACGGCGGGCTTGTTAAAACACTGGCTGCGGCTCAAGCGCTTGGCTCCACCAACGTCATACTCACAGACAAGACAGGAACATTAACGGAGGGGCGCATGCGTGTTGCCAAGGTCCTTGCGGCGTTAAAACGGGACGGCATCCTTGAGCTTGCCGAAGAAGAGGAACGTATAGAGGACGTGCAGCTTCGGGCGCTTGCTATCGCCGCAAGCACCGCAGACGTGGTGGTGGAAAACCCCGAAGACGCATATGACGAATGGCGCATGAGAGGCAACTCCTCAGACCAGGCGTTTTTTATAGCAGCCGCACAAGCTGGTCTTGACCCACTTACGCTTGAAGAACAACGACCCGTCTTCAGCACGTTGCCGTTTAGCTCAAACAGAAAGTACGCCGCATCAATACGCGCGGCGTCTGCCGGTGCTCAGTTATGTATCTCTGGCGCTCCCGAGGTAGTGCTGCGTTACAGCAGCAGTGGAGAGATAGGGGGCCGGGTGGTTCCATTGAGCGCGGATGACCGGAATGAACTTCGCGTGGCTATGGAAAAGCTTGCGGCGCAAGGACTGCGTCTTATTGCGGTGGCATCACGGCAGGTAGACGAGCAGGACGCAACAGGAGATCCAGAGTTGGTGCGTTGGGAGGCGCTTATGGAAGAGCTCGTGTTTGTGGGAGTTATTGCGTTGCGGGATCCGGTACGAGAGGACGTGCCGCACACGGTGGCACAGACTCACGCGGCGGGAATTCGTACGGTCATTGTGACAGGAGACCATGCGCAGACCGCCATAGCCGTGGGGAAGGAGATAGGACTGCTGCCTCAGAAACGCCACGCGTTCACTGTTATGGAGGGTCACGACGTGCACGCTCTTTCAGAAGAAGAACTGGCACGGGAAGTGCGCACTGTAGACATCTTTAGCCGTGTGACGCCTGAACATAAGCTGCGCATCACGCGCGCGTGGCAGAGTCACGGGAACGTTGTGGCTACGCTTGGTGATGGCGTTAATGACGCGCCGGCCCTCAAATTAGCGGACGTGGGTGTGGCGGTGGGTTCAGGCACTGACCTTGCCAAGGAGGCATCAGACATCATCCTGCTCAATAACAGTTTCACTACAGTTGTGGCGGCGGTGCGAGAAGGGCGGGTGATTATTGATAATATAAAAAAGGTCATCACGTATCTTTTGTCAGACAGCTTTACAGAAATACTTCTTATTTCTTTTGCGGTTCTGGCCGGTTTGCCGCTGCCCATTCTTCCCGCGCAGATTTTGTGGGCCAAAGTCATTGCTGACGTGGGGCCGGGCATTGCCCTGGCATTTGAGAAAGGAGAGCAAGACGTTATGAAGATGCCGCCGGTCAGCCAGACAACCTCTATTATTGACAAAGAGATGCGGTTTCTTATCATTGTAGTGGGGCTTTTGACGGACGTCATCTTAGTGGGCCTCTTTGTTTTCTTTTTAGGGCAAGAGGTCACTCTTGAGAAGGTGCGCACCATTATCTTTGCCGCTCTTGCTTTGGGGACGATTTTTTACGCTTTTTCCATGCGCTCCCTCCGCCGCCCGCTCTGGCAGATGAACCCGTTTTCCAATACCTATCTGCTATGGGCCGCCGCGCTGGGCGTCTGCCTCACGCTCCTTGCGGTCTATGTTCCGCCGTTTAGCACCCTGCTCCGCACAGTGCCGCTTACGGGTATTGAGTGGATAATCATTGTAGGCTTTGGTATGGTAAACGTAATTGCTATTGAGGTGGGGAAGTGGCTGTATTGGCGGAAAAAATCTGTGTAACACAACTTCATGACTACTGAATTTATCATCTTGCTTGTCATAGTGATTGCCGGCTTTGCCGGTGTGTTGTGGTCTCTTTCCCGGCAGGCGCAAAAACCAAAGGAAGGTGAGCTTCTGATGCTCCAGAACCAGCTGAACGAGCTTTCACGTACCATGGACAGCAAGCTTTCTGAATCAACACGGGCGATGCAAGAACAGGCTGGGCAGAGTTCCCGGATCATCAAAGAAATCACCGCGGAACTTACAAAAGTGGGGGAGGGGCAGAAGCAGGTAGCTACGTTCGCAGACCAACTTCAGCGGCTGCAGGACATTCTTAAAAACCCGAAGCACCGGGGAACGTTTGGTGAGTATTCGCTTGAGATGCTTTTACAAAGCGCATTTTCTCCCAATCAATACCAAATGCAGTATGGTTTTAGCGACGGGACAAAAGTGGATGCGGCTATTTTTATGGGAGATCAGATTATTCCGATTGATTCTAAGTTTTCACTTGAAAATTACACGCGCATCCTTGACGAGTCAGACGAGAACCGCTTGAAAGAGTTGGAGACGGTGTTTCGGCGGGACCTCAAGCAGCGGATAGACGAGACCGCTAAATACATACGTCCTGATGAGGGAACTGCTGAATTTGCTCTTATGTTTATTCCCGCCGAGGGACTCTATTACGAACTTCTGGTAAATGAGGTGGGCACGCACATAAACAGCCGCGACCTGTTGCAGTACGCTTCCAAGGATAAGAAGGTACACATTGTCTCTCCCACCACATTCTATGCCTTTCTCCAGTCACTCTGGCAAAACGTTCGTGACAGGGAGATCCAAGAATCCACAAAGGAGATCCTGAAGAACGTGAACCGTCTGCATACACACATTCAGGCGTACGAAGAGTATATGAAGAAACACGGCACGCATTTGAGCACCACGGTCAACAGCTATAACGCGGCGTATAAGGAGCTTGCAAAGATAGAGAAGGATGTGGTGCGCATCTCAGGGGCAGAGCGCGCCATTGAACCTGTGCTGCTTGCGAGGCCGAAGGATCCGACAGATATTGATTAATACGCTGTATTCTGTTATATTTCGTATTCCTAAAAAGCTAATGAAGCTATAAGCTAAACAGCTAGAGATATGTTTGCAGTCATTAAGGCGGCCGGTAAGCAATACGTGGCCGTGCTGGGAGAGAAAATCAAGTTTGACAAGACGTTCGGCCAGAAGGGCGAGAGTGTTGTGTTTGACAAGGTGTTGTTGATAGCCAACGGTACGGACGTGGCAGTGGGTAGCCCTGTTGTGGATGGGGCACAGGTGAAAGGAACAGTGGTACGCGAAGGCCGGGACCGAAAGATCATCACGCTCAAATACAAGCCCAAAAAACGATTCAAGACAAAACGTGGGCACAGACAGCCGTTTTCAGAAGTAGAAATAACGGACATTGTAACCAGCGCTGCAGGCGCACAGAAGAGTGCGAAAACAGAGGCAAAGGAAGAGGTCCCAAAAAAGAAGGTGGTGCCAAAGAAGAAAGCAGCGTCAGTCGCAAAAAAGAAGTAGGCGAGTGTCAAAAGTTCCCCCACGGGGGAATTTTTGGTATAGTCGGACGGGTAGGGATGCTTTCACAAGGAGGCGGCATGACCACTCAGTCACTAGGGCGGCATGTTGGCCGTCTTGTCTGGAAGGGTATCAAGTTCCTTTTTATTGCACTTCTAGAGGCAGGAGCCGTGTGTCTGTTCCTCATGGGTCTAGACTACGTTGTCTCACGGTTTGAGGCAGCGCAGGAGGATGTCAGCACCGGAGAGCGTTGTCCGCGTTGTGACAGCATGCGTACATACACGGTGCGGCAGAACGGGAAGCACTCGCGAGTTGTGGCAGTGGGGTGCCTTGACTGTGGTGTTACGTACTATCCATCAGGTGGCGGGAAGGAGCAACACTACCCTTTGCAACTGGAGGACTCATGAACCTGTACCTCGTGTACACGGACGAAGCCGACCCTGATTGCGGAGACAACGCGCGTGGATGCGTTGTCGCGGCGGCGTCACTGATAGAGGTGGAGCGGTGTCTCACGGAGGATGCGTCGGACTACCTGAGCGCTGAGGAGGTTGTCCAACTGATGCGGAAGAAGAACATCCATTACGTGGGCAAAGCCGCGCGGAAGGTCCCTCAAGGCATTCTCGTGTATTTCGACGACGTTGTGGCCCCCTTCGCTTTGAGGCGGGCCTGAACTGATGCCGCGAGACATCATCTGAGTACTACAACAGCGGGCGGTCATGTTTGGTGACCGCCCGCCCGGACGGCCAGAAGGCCGTCTTT
>CAZPCT010000007.1:0-30697 GCA_964585325.1 uncultured Candidatus Saccharibacteria bacterium | reverse complement strand
CTGCCGCGGGGAGTGGGAGACAAAAATTTTCATATACCAATTAAAACACGAAAACCCCCCAACAAAACGTATACGGGCCGGCTGCGAACAATGCCAAGCCGGCCCCTGTTTGCAGCCGTATCACTCCTCTCTCACGAGTGTTCTGTCCGTCACACCATGACCCCGCCAGCACTGGTACTTCTGCCGAACTTTCCCGCCCTCCTGTTCCCACCAGCTATGGTGGGTCTCTACCCGCTGTTGGCGATAGGGACTGAAACTCCAATCGGCAAAGTACTCCTCCTGAACACCCGGCCCCCCCGTGTAGACGTAGACAGTGGTGAAGTCGAAGGCGTGCCAGACCCCCTCCGCGCCCTTCCGGAGCCACATGTCCGCGCGGGCGATTGACCCCATCACGGGCCCCTCTCCCGTCTCCACACCCGGTGCCCGGTCTACGTAGCGGATCTGAACCTTGAGCTTCATCTCCTCTTCATCGGAAGACTGGTTCTTGTGAACTCCCACCGTCTTCACGTTGAAGTCGATGAGGCGAATCTCTCGCCCCTCAGCAACTTCTACGACCTGGCGCAACGACTCAATCGCCGCACCGGTCACTTCAGTTCCCTTGACCTCTCTCTTCCGTACCATTGCTCCGCTTTCCTCCGTCTGAGAGTGTGGCGCATGAAGCAGCCAGCTGCCGTCTGAGCAGCAGCCTAGTAAGATCCTGGGAGCTTAACAGACTGCTACTCAGACTTGTGAAGGTATTAGTAAAAACTACAATAAAACATTTTTAAGAGCCTTGTCAAACACACATGTTCATTGCTCTATTTTGGGGAAGAGTGGGTCAATTTTTGTAGGAGCAAACTCCCACGTCTCCTTCCCAGCAATCCCCAGACCCTGCTCAATTTTTTCTGCCGTTTCGGGTAGGAAGGGACGTAACAGCCAAGAAACATTCGCGAGCGCGACACAAAGTGTGTAGAGCACATTCACGTCTTTGCTCTCCCACGGCTTTGTCTTTTCTATGTGACCATCCATCCAGTGTATAAGCTCCCACACCGTCCCTATGGCTGCGCGCAAGTCTTGTGCGGCAAAGGCCTCGCCATAATCCTCCCAAACTTTTTTGAACCGTTCCGCTTCAGTAATCTCGCTCGGTTTTTCCGTAATGCCTGAAAAATCCACACTCTCCGCAAGCGTCAAAATACGTGCCGTCACGTTGCCCAAACCTTTGGCAAGGTCACCGTTATACCGGCGCACGAACTGCTCGTGCGTGAAGTCCCCATCCTTAAGAGTAGAGACGCCAGCGGCAAGGTAGTAGCGAAGCGCTTCCGCGCCATGTTTTCCAATATATTCAAAAGGGTCCACAACATTCCCCCTTGTCTTAGACATTTTATATCCTCCTGACGTTATCTGCCCATGACACAGAATTTGTTTGGGCAAAGGAATGTCAGAGGCAAGAAGCATTGCGGGCCAGTAGACGGCATGGAAACGAAGGATTTCCTTACCCAGAACATGCACATCTGCCGGCCAAAACTCTGCTTCTTCTTTATTAGAGAAATAGTCTATGCCCGACAGGTAATTTGTAAGCGCGTCTGCCCACACATACATGAGATGAGCACTGTCGCCGGGTACCGGCACACCCCAGTTTTTTAAATCTTCAGCCTTTCTAGAAAAGCTGATATCCTCCAATCCGTCTTGAACAAAGGAAACAACCTCGTTTTTTCTCTCTTGGGGAACAATGTGGAGTGTGTCTGACACGATGAGATCAAGCAGTTTCTGTTGATATTTGGAGAGTCTAAAGAAATAGTTTTCTTCACTCACAATCTCCGGTTTGATGCCATGGTCGGGACAGAGGCCGTTTTCATCAAGGTCTTTTTCTGTAATGAATGCTTCACACCCAACACAATAAAGTCCCTTGTACTCCTTTTTGTAAATGTCGCCAGCTGTCTCAAGACGTCTCCATATTTCTTGCGCAACGGGCCAATGCTTCTCCTTGTTTGTGGTTCTGTGAAATATGTCATGAGACGACTCAATGTGATGGGCGGCATCTTGGAACCAGACAGCCACCTCATCAACCCACTCTTGTGGTGTTTTTCCTTGCTCTTCGGCAGAACGGGCCACCTTGGTTCCATGTTCATCCATGCCTGTAAGAAAAAAAGTATTGTCTCCTCGTAGACGATGATAACGGGCCAACACATCGGCCACAAATATAGCAAAAACATGGCCCAGATGTGGTCTGCCGTTCGCATAGAAGATGGGAGTTGTTACATAGAATGTGTCTCTATTTTTTTCCATGTTTTTCTGGTGCTATCGCAAGCACGAACTCGCCCTTGAGCTCTTCTGGGGTTAGGCGATCAAACGCTTGCGCTACCTCCTCCACACTCCCCCGCCACAGACGCTCATAGAGCTTTGTAAGCTCCTTTCCTACCAAAATATCCCTACTGGGCATATTCTCCGCAAGAGACGTGAGCGTTTTTTTAATACGGTGGGGCGCCTCGTACAAGACGATTGGCCGTGGTTCGTCCGCAAGCTCCTTAAAGTACGTCTTCCTTCCTTTTTTTGTGGGCGGAAAACCCAGGAAAACAAACGAGTTGAGCGGAAAGTGCGCCACAGAGATGAGTGCAGTAAGCGCGCTCGCTCCTGGAATGGGCACTATCTGAATCTCTCCGTCGGATTCTGCAAGAGCAACCTTGAGTATCTTCCAGCCTGGGTCAGACACGTTGGGCGTACCCGCGTCAGTCACCAGCGCGGCATCTTTGCCCCCCAGAACAGGGGTAATGAGCTTCTTAGCCTGCGCCTCTGTTACGCGATTCTCGTCATACCTCACTATCTCCTTTCCCACGCTCAGGTGATGAAGGAGTTTGCGCGTGACACGGGTGTCTTCGGCAATCACAAAGTCAACCTCGCGCAGAATATGTTTTGCGCGAAGTGTCATGTCCTCAAGGTTACCTATCGGCGTGGCAACAACGTATATAGTTCCTGCTTTTTCCATATTTTCCATAAAAAAGACGCCCTACTATTACAGGACGTATACTAACACACCTGCCCAAAACTATGCACGAATCGGCTCGTGGTTCTTGCGTTCTCCTATATCACGTATAATCTCAACAACCACCGCTGCCACAGGAACAGCAATGATAATTCCCGCTATACCAAGGAGTTTTCCGCCTATGAGGACGGCAAGAAGTACCACAACAGGGTTAAGGCCCACGGCGTGTTGCATAATCTTTGGAGCAAGAACCGCGTTCTCAAGTTGCTGAACAATAATGTAGACCAGCACCGTCCAGAGCGCCACTATGGGAGACTTGAGCATAGCAAGCAGCACCGCGGGAATGGCCGCTATAATCGGGCCAACAAACGGAATAACCTCAAACAGAGCGGCAAGAAGCGCCAAAAGCAGGCTAAAGCGTATGCCAAAAATGGTAAGTCCTATAAAAACAAGAATCCCCACAGAGAGCGAGAGGAGTATCTGCCCGCGCACCCATCGTCCCATCTTTGACTGCGCCCGCGCCCACAAATTCAGTACATATGACTGATGCTTCACCGGTGTCACGGCGCGCAGGAAAAGCGCCACTCCCCGCTCCTGCACCGAAAGGTAGAAAGAAAGCACGAGCACCACAACCGCCGTAGTGATACCCCCAAACACACGTGCGACTGCGGCGAATGTGTTTGAAGAAAGAGAACTAAGTGTGGCCGAAAACTCGTTCAGGTAGGACTGCACATTACCAAGAATCTCCTCATACGCAGGAGAGGTATCACGCGCCTCCTCTACCGTAAGAGAAATGCGTTCAAAATAAACAGGAAGTGTTTCCGATAGGTTCTGCAACTCTCCAGCAAGAGGCCGCACAATAATAAAAAGAATACCTGCCAAAATAAGAAAGAGCGCTATGAACACCAAAAAAACCGCGAGGGTTCGCGGGAGCCCGCGCTCTTGCATCCACTTCACCACCGGGTTGATGGCAGACGCAATAACCACCGCAAAGACCACCATCACCAGTACGTCCCGAATGAGATACAAAAAAAGCACAAAGAGCACCGCTAGAATGACCTTGAAGACACTCGCGGTACTAATGTTCACGTAGTTGTGCATCTGGGACTCGCTATTCGCCATGTGTTTATGAGAACGAAAGTAATGACCGAACCTTCTCCCCGTCTTTGACTGGCCCTACTACTGCCATATTGAGGCGGTCGTCCGTGAAGATCTCTTGCGCAACGTTCTTGACGTCCGCAGGGGTTACTTCCTCTAGCTTACTGAAGAAGTCCTCTGGCGTCAAAAAATCCTCTCTCTCCCTTCGCCACAACTCCTCCCGCGCAAACCAGCCTGCCACTGAGCTTGACGATTCAAGTGATATTCTTGTTGCCCCCTTGATATACTCCAGGGCACGAGAAAGTTCCTTTTGGTCAATCTCCTTTTTCTGTATTTTCCTCAGTTCTTCTAAGATAGCGCCGGTTGCCTCATCTAGCCGATCGGGGTCCACACCAGCGTCAACACTCAGAATGCCATAGTCGTCTTTTGCTTCATAGTCGGCACTCACATGGTATCCCAAGCCCAATTCTTCCCGAATAGTAATAAAGAGCCGGGACGACATGTTGCCACCCAACACAGTCTTGAGCACACGCGCCGCATAAAGACGCTCGTCGTGCTTGTCATATGCGGGAAATCCCAGAAGGAGATGCGCTTGATCAAATTTCTTTGTTCCCTCCCGGAACGCAGGGCCATGAAAAGAGAGTTGTACCGGTACTGACTGCGGGCGCTCGCCGCTCTTATAGTGCTTGAAGTGTTCAGTTACCAGAGTTTTTGCCGCGCTCATGTCAAAAGCACCGGCTATGACAAGGACCATGTTTGAGGCCACATAGCTTTGTTCCCGATACCTCACAAAGTCCTCCCGTTGAAGAGATTGCACAGCCTCTCGTGTACCAAGCACGCGCCATCCGGGTGGTTGGTCGCCAAGCAACAACTCGTCAAATGTATAAGAAACCTGTGCCTGCGGGTCGTCTTCATAAAGAACAATTTCGCCCAGGATGACGCCCCTTTCTTTTTCTATCTCTTCTGTAGGCAGCGTTGCGTTAAAACTGATGTCAGCCACCATATCTACCGCAAGCTCAAGATGCCGGCCATCGGCCTTCACGTAATATCCGGTATATTCGTCGCTTGTAAACGCATTGTAATGTGCGCCCACTGCATCTAGTTCCTGAGCCACAATGAGCTTGTCAGGTCTCTTGGCAGTTCCTTTAAAAACAAGGTGTTCTAAAAAATGGGAGATGCCGTTTGTCTCCTTCGTCTCATACCGTGAACCCACGCCCACAAGAAGCAGCGCCGTCACGGTCTGCGTCCCACGCATTGGAACGTAGATAACCCGGAGGCCATTGTCCAAGGTGTCTTTAATGTAATCCATACCCGTTTGCCCTAAAAAGAGAGGTGAGACACAATCCTTTCCCTGATATACGCGTCAACTTCAGAACTCGCAACACGCTCCTGCTCCAACGTGTCCCGGTCACGCACTGTCACCGTTCCGTCTTCCAATGTCTGCCCGTCCACCGTCACGCACCAGGGCGTGCCTATCTCGTCCTGCCGGCGATACCGGCGCCCAATGGAGCCTGCCTCGTCGTAGACAACAGAATGGTGACGCTTGAGATCTGCAAAAAGGGCGCGGGACACCTCCACCAGCTTTTCGTCCTTCTTTACCAACGGAAAGACGGCTGCCCGGTACGGCGCAAAGTAGGGGTGCAGCTTCAGCACCGCTCTCTTCTCCCCTCCTGCCTCGTCCTCTGTATACGCGTCTATAATCATGGCGAGCGTCACACGGTCCGCTCCAGCAGACGTCTCTACAATGAACGGTACAAATTTCTCGTCCGCCTCTTCATCAAAATAACCCATGTCCTTACCCGAAAACTCCTGGTGCCGCGAGAGGTCCCAGTCACCTCTGTTGTGTACTCCCTCTATCTCCTGCCAACCAAATGGGAACTCAAACTCCACGTCTTCTGCTGCTTTAGCGTAATGCGCAAGCTCATTCTTCCCGTGTGGCTTCATGCGGACATTTTCTTTCTTGAATCCCAACCCCTCTGTGTACCACCGTTGACGTTTCTCTCTCCAATAATCAAACCACTTTTCTGCCTCTTCCGGCCGCACAAAGAATTGTTGCTCCATTTGTTCAAATTCCACCGTACGATACGTGAAGTTTGAAGGTGTTATCTCGTTTCTAAAAGCTTTTCCTATCTGCGCAATACCGAAGGGAAGCTTGAATCGCATTGCCTGCTGCACAAGTTTGTAGTCCACGTAAATGCCTTGTGCCGTCTCTGGCCGCAGATAGATCTCCCGTGCCGTCTCCTCAGAAGGCCCCAGGTGTGTCTTGAACATCAGGTTAAACATTTTCGCCTCGCCGACCGGACCGGCGCACACCGGACACTTCTCTGTAATGTCCTCACCTTTGAACCGCCGTCTGCACTCCTTACATTCCACTAGTGGATCGGTAAAATTCTCCACGTGACCAGACGCCTCCCACACTTTTGGATGCATAAAAATAGACGAATCAAGAGGCACAACGTTGAGCTCAGACTTCGTCATACACTTCATCCAGAAATTCTTGATGTTGTTTTTAAGAAGCACACCAAGCGGCCCGTAATCATACGCGGCAGCTGCGCCGCCGTAGATCTCGGAAGACTGCCAAATAAAACCCCGCTGTTTCAGCATCGCGGTGATTGTGTCCATTGAAACGCTCATAGAAAACAAAGTTTAAGGTTGTACGCTCCCGTTGCTGCCGCCGATGTTCGTGTTGAGTGAAGAAATTGTCTCGCCCACCTCTACATTCGCAAACACGTCACGTCCTGTCGCAGTCGTTTCTGAAAGAAGAGGGGGGCTCTGGCGAACCTGTGCCGGAGTTGGTCTCAATCGCACCTTGAACACAGCTTCAGGAACTTGAGAAAACAACCCTTGATTGGCCTTAAGCTCCCCTATCTGCCACGTCACCGTACGACTGAACGGCTCGTAGTGAAGCGTACCATATTCCCCGTTTATGTACGTCTCGTCCGCCCACTCCACACCAGAGGGAAGAGTGGCGCTCATCGTAACACCGACAAAGGAGTTGGCAAGCGCCGTGAGGCGCCAATGGACCGTGAACGTAGTGTCGCTTCCCAGACGCGGGGGATATGGCCCCGTATTTCTAAACGGCGAAAGTGTCTCCGCATAGACCACGGCCGCCTGTGGAACCATGTCTCCCGCAATACGTGTCTCATGTTCATTAATTGTACGTACACCTCCCGTGGTAAGGCCACGCGGCACGGTTGGTGAAGAGACGATCACCCGCACACGAGCCGCTGGGTTGGCAACACCAATAGGTTGATACTCACCTCGCAACGGCACGGAAAGTGTCACTTCACCACCCTCGCCGGGGCGGACAGAGGCAAGTGACGGAATATGAGCTTCAGACCAGGTAATGGTATTCGTGCGAGCATCCACCGCGCCCTCCACCTGTAACTCGGCTATATTAATCATGCCTCCAGTAAGCTGTGCCGAGACAGTTACATGAGCAAGAGGCACGTCAAATGCGTTGCGCCACCGAATAGTATAGGAAAGTTCCTCCTGTGGGCGTGCAGACGAGGGTCCTACCACCTCAAGCTCAAAAGGTGTCTGCGCCAAACGCGTCTCTCCTGAGTTTTCCTTGTAGCGTTCCCACGTAGTGGGACCGGACGCCCCTTCCAAAACCACTCTAAACACCTTCCCTTCTTCTGCCTGCCCACTTACTACTCCAAAAACAGTCAAGGCGGCTTCCTCACCAGGAGAAAGTTCGCCAATAGGCCATACGGTAAAGGCATTTTCAAGAGGAACGCTCGCGCGCTGAATAATGACGTCTGTAGGATAGACCAGTCGGGCCCGCAGACCACGCAACGGGACGGACGCAGTGCTTCGTATGGTGGCATTAATCGCTATTTCCTCTCCGGACAACGTCTCGGCGGGGACATCAACTGTTATATGGACGGGAAACTCCGTAGGTTCTATAGAAAAAACCGCCTCTTCTTCAAACACCGCGTTGCTGTTCTCTTGTTTGAAGCTGAAAAGCACGCGCGCCTCTTTAGCGCTCCCGGCAACAAATACTCCCTCCACCTCTTCTGTGTACGAACCCCGGCCCGGCACAGAGGAGACCGTCCGCTCCACCCTGGAAATCACTTCTCCTGTCTGGGCATCTAACGTTTTTTCGGGAAGCAATATGGTAAGTGTGCCGTCTGTAATGCTGCTAAAATTGCCGTTGTCTATACGCACCTCCCACCCCACCTCTTCCCCCACCGGAACGTCGGTAACAGGTTCCCACACAATAGAAACGCGGTCAGACTGAAAACTAAAGAGCCCTCTCCACAGTAAGACAGCAGCCACCAAAACCGCCAAGATCAACACCACCCACACTCCCTTTTTAAGCGGCGCCCGGTCTATCCAGCCCCAATCAACATGTGGCCGCTGCCACCGGCGTGGCGGCTCGCCCGGAGGCGTGTTGTTGGGAGCGTTGTGGACAGGCTGCTCAGTGGGAATACCCGAAGATACCGGCTGTCCCTGCCGGTAGAGCTCTTGTTCCCGTTCTTCAAGTAATGATGTGCCTGCCATACGTATTATGAACGCTTAAATCGCACTGACGCACGCTCTCCTAAATGCCATTTAGCAAAGTAGTCAACTAACCTCAGTGCGTCATCTGCCGTCTCTGCCGTTAGCTCTTGTGTGAGCACCTCTTGAAGTGGGAGGGTGCGCCACGTTAAAAGCAATGCCCGGACTACTGGCGTTATGGTTATCCCTTGTTCTCCCTGAGTACGGCAGGAACGCTCAACCACACCACCATGTTCAGGGGAAAACCAATAACTATCAGCTGCCACCAGATCCGCGCCACACACCGCACAGGTTCTCAGCTCGGGAGAAGTGCCGTGTACAGTAAGAAATGAAAAAAGAAAATACGCGGGCGCAATACGAGTTGCGGACCCCGCTTCGGCATACCGCTCAAGCGTACTCAGGTAATTACTCAGCTGCCACCAGAGCACCATATCTGGAAATTCTGTGGGAAGGGCGCGGAACAGCGTGTTGGTGATAGCGCGTGCGGCCTCTAGTTTTTCAGAGGATTCCTTAATGGCGGAAAAAGGGTTGCGCAACACTGTTTCTGTAATAAGCGGCTTGCCATGTGCTTCCACGTAATAGAGATCAAGCAAATTAAGTTCCGCCAAAGGAGCCGCGTGCTTAGCGGTGCTCTTGCGTATGCCCCGCGCGCGAAATTCAACCTTTCCCTGCTGACGGGTAAAGCATGTGATAATCCCGTCCGCCTCTCCATGGGGCCGGCGCGAGAGCACAATGGCTTCAACCTGTTCCATATACGTATTATACCTTTTTAATGCCCACCCACAGCTTCCACTCCCTGTCCTCCCATTCTTTGCTCTTTTCCATATCTGTGCGGCCAGAGGCGACCGTGTCTGCCCGCGCGTCACGAGCAAGCTCGTTCTGCATGTCCACAAACTCGTCCGCTGTGCCGTCAGGACGTGTCACTTCAAAATGAAGCGTGATGCGATTATCAGGCGTGAGCCCCGTGTCTTTTCTAAGCGCATTCGCCGCACGCGTAAGCTCCCTAAAGATGCCCTCCCGCTCAAGTTCGGGAGTAATGGTGGTATCCAAAACGACAACACCTTTCTCCACGTCGGCAGAAAATGCCACCCTACCAACATTCACCTCCTTGGCAATGATGTCTGTGAGTCCGTCAAGAACATCTTTGTCTTCTCCACTAAGCGTGAGTGTTCCTAATTTTTGTCGCACTTTCACCCCGGCACGAGCGCGCTCGGCAAGGGCCAAGCTCGCCAGCCCGCGGGCACGTGCCATGCCGTCAGTCAATCCCTCTTTTTCATGGCTTTTCTGAGTTTTTGGCCAGTCTGCAAGATGCACGCTCTCTAACATGTCGCTTGCGGAACGCAGCGCTTTCAGGCGTCCATACATCATCTCTGCCAAGAAAGGAGTGAACGGTGCAAGCAGCCTGCTCAGTGTTTCCAGAACGCTCCGTAACGTCTCTTGTGCAGCCGCTTTTTCAGGGGTCATTTGTGACGATTGCAGCCGTTCGCGTGAGCGCCTGATGTACCAGTTTGAGAGGTTATCAACAAACCCATCTATAAGCCGCGCAGCACGCACAATCTCAAACTGCTCAAGCAACTCTGTTACATCGCGAACAAGCGCGTTCATCTCTATCTCTATCCATTCATCTAAAAGATCCGCGCTTTTTTGAGGCTGTTCACTGCTATCCCAATACGTCTCAAGGAACGTTAGGGAGTTCAGCGTCGTCATGATGAACTTTCGTTGACGCTCCTTTACGCCGTCCTCTGCAAATAAGGGGGGCTCCCCCATGGAGTTTGCAGTGTAAAAATACCAACGAACAGCATCGGCACCGTACTTCTCCATCATATCCCATGGGCTCACCGTGTTCCCTATAGATTTGGACATCTTTTTGCCGTGCTCATCCAAAACAAGACCGAGTGAAATGACGTTTTTATACGCCGGCCCCTTCTCCAGCAGTGTGGAGACTGCGTGAAGTGTGTAGAACCATCCTCGTGTTTGATCCATCCCTTCAGCAATGAAGTCGGCAGGAAACTGACCCTCAATAGGCTCTCCAAATTTTTTCTTGCCCGCTCGCTCCTTGCTGTACTCTTGTGTGGCCGGCCCTTGCGCGAATGGCATAGCACCAGAGTCAAACCACACATCCGCAAGATCTTCTATTCGCTTCATCTCTCCGCCACACTCCTCACACGTTAACACAATGCCGTCAACGTACGGACGGTGAAGATCAACTTCTCCCGCGTCATTGAACGGCCAGTTCGGATAGACAGCCGTACGCACCTCGGCGTTTCCAGGAGAGCGTTCTGCGTCCCAGAACCGGAAATCCTCGGTCGAGATACCCTCAAGAAGCGCCGTTGCCATGGCGATTGGAAGCCGATGTGTGACCAACAAAACGGTCTGACCCGCGTGTTCCTTCGCTTTTGTGGACAAGAAATCAATTATGCGTTTTTGAACGTCCTCTCCCGTCTCCCCGCCCGCTGGTGATGTGAACAGACGCTCCCGTAAAAAGTGAAAGAAGTGGTGATACGCGTCAATACTTTCCCCATTCAGCGCACCCAGGTCTATCTCCCGAAGTTCCTCTGCAATCCTGATGTCACCAAGTTCTGTATGCTGAGACAAAAGTTCTGCGGTCTGCTTGGTTCGGAGAAGCGGAGAGACATATGTCACGTCAATATGTTTAGGAAGGAGCTTTGTAGCACGCTCAACCTGCCCCCTTCCCTCTTCGGTCAGTGGGTTCTCCCTCTCTTCCGGCAAAGAACTTACAAACCGCTCAACATTAGAGACCGCCTCGCCGTGGCGGACAAATACGAACGTAGCGGGCGTGTCCATCCGCCTTTCGTTAAGTTCCTCTAGAGAGCCTATGACCTCGGTGTGCTCACATCCATCTGTTGTGCACTGCCAAATAGGTAGAGGTGTACCCCAGTAGCGCTCCCGGCTAATAGCCCAATCTTTAACGTCCTTCAGCCACTCCCCAAATCTCCCCTCCTTGAGGTGTGAGGGGATCCAATTGATCTTGTTGTTATTCTTAAGAAGCTCGTCTTTCTTTTGGGATGTGGCCACAAACCATGACTCACGCGCGTAATAGAGAAGGGGCGAGTGGCACCTCCAGCAGAACGGGTACTCGTGCTCGTACGCCTCGGTTCTTAAAAGAAGCCCCCGCCCTTCAAGCTCTTCAATAATGCGCCGTTCTGTATCTGCGTTTTTTTTCTTTTGAGAAACAATGGGCATACCACCCACCACCGGCACGTCTTTTTTAAACGTCCCGTCTTCGTTGACGGTATGCACCTTTGGAAGATCCAGTTTGCTGCCTAGGTCAAAATCATCCACGCCGTACATGACCGCCGTGTGGACTATTCCCGTTCCCTCACCTGTTGAGACAAAGTCCGCCGCGTAGACGCGGTGTGCTTTCTCGTGCCCAACTATTTCCGGGACATCAAAGAGCGGCTCATACTCAACTCCTACCAATTCGTCGCCCCTCACTTCTTTGGCAACTTCCACTCCTTCCCCCAACACAGGAAGAAGGTTCTTTGCAATTATTACTATGTCTTTGCCGTGTTGAGCGCGCACATACTCAATCTCTTCTCCCACAGCAAGCGCAACGTTTCCGGGCAACGTCCATGGTGTCGTCGTCCACGCAAGAAGGTATGTGTTATTCTCACCCTTCACTTTAAACTTCACGAAGACTGATTGATCCGTCACCGTCTCATATCCCTGCGCAACCTCATGTGAAGAAACGGGTGTGCCACACCGTACGCAATACGGAACCACCTTGAAGTCTTTAAACAGAAGCCCTTTCTCCCAAAAGCGCTTGAGAATGCTCCAAAGATTCTCCATATAGCGGGAGTTGTAGGTAATGTAGGGGTCGTCTAGGTCTATCCAATACCCTACCCGCTCCGTCATGCGCTCCCACTCCTCTTTATATTTCCACACGGACTCCCGGCACTTTTGGTTGAACGCCGCAATACCATATTCCTCTATATCCTGCTTATTGTTGAACCCCAGCTCCTTTTCTACCTCAAGCTCCACTGGCAGACCATGTGTATCCCAGCCCGCTCTGCGCCACACCCAATACCCCTGCATGGATTTAAACCGAGGTATTAAGTCCTTAAAGCAGCGCGTGATGACGTGGTGGATGCCGGGCCGGCCATTCGCCGTAGGGGGGCCTTCAAAGAAAACAAACCGCTCGCCGTCTTGGCGTGCGAGCATAGACTTTCTAAAGATGCCATTCTCCTGCCAAAACCGGAGGACCTCCTCCTCTCGTTCAGGGAAGCTTTGCTGCGTCATGTACCTATAACCGTACCTAAAAACAGGGCTTAAGTAAACAAAATCGCCATAAAAAGATGCGACCCGCGGACAGAGCCGCGGGTCGGGTAGCGAGGCGAGGAGCCGCATGGAGGAAGGATAGGGTCGGTGTGAGCCGAGAGTGGAGCAACACGCTCCTATTTCCATGACCAAGGGCACCTCGCCCGGATTGATGTGGTTCTGCGGAAGCCCGAAGGCATCAGGTGGGAGCCGTCAGCCCCCGGGCGTCCCGCGAACCGAAGGACCACTTTTATTATACCCTATATAAACGAACGCGGCCACCTTGGAGGGTGACCGCTTGGAGCACGGGCGTCTTCGCGGGACGCCCGGTAGAGATAAGGGTGAGATGGTGACGATTAAGGCGCGTTGACGCCAGTTTAGGGCCTTCGCGGGACCCCCCGTTCCTGAGGAATTTGACCGCGGGACGAACCTGCGTTCTCTTTCCCCCAGAAACAACTGTTGGCCGTTGGTCTTCGGGGTTGGGTACCCGCATGACTTCACGGACACGTCGGCTTTCCTTAGCCGTAAGTTGCCGTCTGTCGGCAGAGCTCCTTCACCTGAGAGCCGGTTTCCGATCGGGTTTCCCCTCCGGTCCTTTTGACTCAGTGGTTTCCCACAGTGCCTGGTCACCGACAAGTCGGCAACCGCAGTGAAGGTTGGTAGTGTAGGGTTTTTCAGTCCAGGCTGTGCGCTGTTTCGCAGGACCGACGGCCCATGGGGTGGTTTATGTCCCCCTGGTTTCAGTGTCACCCCGTGAGGGGTGTTTTCACTAGCCGTCACGCGAGTTAAGTCCTACTTGCACTGGACCCCCTACGTGCTCTTTTGCCCGTCGTTTCCCAACGAAGGGCTACGTCACCATCTCGATGTAGATAACTTGCCACGTCTGTAGTGTTGCCACCATAGCGCCAGCAGTTTTTACTGTCAACGGCCGCAACAATCCTGTTGTGGATAACTTTGTGCGCGGCAGACAAAAAATGACGCAATTGCGCCATTTTCCCACCAGACACGTTTTCCACAGATTTACATTTTTTGCGGCGCGGAAACGCCCAACAACCCCAACACATCTTTCAAAACTGTCTGATACCCGCTCACCAAACACAGTCGCGAATGGTTCAC
Organism: uncultured Candidatus Saccharibacteria bacterium; assembly: GCA_964585325.1. GTDB lineage: Bacteria > Patescibacteriota > Minisyncoccia > JACQLN01 > CAZPCT01 > CAZPCT01. The sequence goes on along the minus strand of CAZPCT010000007.1, from coordinate 16,743 downwards.
CTCTCCGTCTTCAACTACGTAGCACTTCTCATAGAATTGGTGAAAGACTGCGGCAAGTTCTTGGGCGTACGTGGTCAGCTTGTGGACACTATAGCCACTGCTTTTGTCGTAGGAGGTGACAATACTCTCAAGTAGCTCGGGATATTCAGCGCACTTTTTGATAAGAGCAAGCTCTTCTGGGGCCGTAAGCGCTGAAATGTCCGTGCCTTTCTGAATAGTACTCCCTGCCTCGCGCGCCTTCTCAAGAATCTGATGGCTCCGCGCATATGAATACTGCACGTAATAGACAGGGTTCTTCTGCGACTGCTCCTTGGCAAGGTCAAGGTCAATGTCAATGTGCGTGTTGGTTGCACGCATAAGCATGAAAAAGCGCGCCGCGTCCACACCTATCTCGTCCAGAAGCTCCTCCACCGTCACGTACGTGCCCGCGCGTTTGGATATCTTAAATTCCTCGCCTCCTTTCATAAGCCGTACAAACTGCATAACAATGAACACCATGTTCCTTTCTGGCACCAAACTCTTCATCAGCCCTTCAAGAGAGGGTACTTGTGCCGCATGGTCCGCCCCCCACACCTTCACGGCACACTCAAACTCCCTCTTCTCCAGCAGGTCTATATGATAGGCAATATCCGCCCCCAGATACGTGATGTCCCCGTTTGATTTTCTCACCACGCGGTCCCTGGAGTCACCCAGCTCCTCCGTTTTCACCCAAAGCGCTCCCTCTTTCTCATACAACAAACCCAACTCCTCAAGCCGCGCAAAGGCGCCCTCCACCGCGCCGCTCGCTATAAGATCTTTCTCGTTTGTCCAAACATCAAACGTAATGCCCATGCGCGCAATCGCACCTTTGATATATTTTTCAAAGATGGCCTTGGTAAGCACTGTGCCCAACTCTTTCTCACTGTAGTCAGTTAGCTTTCCTGAAAATTCGTCTGCCAACTCTTGCACGTACCCCCCTTTGTACTGTGTCTCCTCTGTAACACGCCCCTCAGCATGCGCGGCAACAGAATCAACAAGTTTGCGGACCTGGGTACCCGCGTCATTAAAATAGTATTCCCGCGTTACGCTGTGTCCCGTCTGCGCAAGAACTGCGGCTATCACGTCTCCCACAAATCCCCCACGCGCGTTCCCCGCTGTCAGCGGGCCCGTAGGGTTGGCAGAAATGAATTCAACGTTCACTCGCTTCCCCTTTCCAATATCCCGCGCCGCGTAGTTCTCCTTTTTCTCCAGAATGCTTCGTAGCTCCTCATGCCACACCTCTGGCGCAAGCGTTATGTTCACAAAGCCAGCCGCCTCGCTCACGCTGTAGATATCAAAATCTTCTGTAAGACGCGCGACCAGTTTTGCCGCAAACGCACCTTCGCCCAGTCGCAACGCTATGTTTGTGGCGTAGTCCCCATGTGACGGGTCTCGCGGACGCTCAACAACAACAAGGCCTGGGTCCTTCCCAAGCGCAGCCACACTTTTCTCCACGTCCTTCTGAACCCGTTCCTTTACCATACACCTATCATAGCAAGTCATACTCACCCCCGCCAGATAACAAAACGTCCCGCCGTAGCGAGACGTTTTGTGTGAGCGGGTAGCTCAACTACTCAACCTTCTTGATAGGAGCTCCACTACCCTGCGCAAAGTCTTTTGAGACCACCTTCCAGCATTCGTAGTCACCGGTTGGAGACTTTGTGACCGCAAAGAAGCGGCCGTTCTTTTCTCTGATCTCGTACTCAGACGCGGGGAACTTCTCCTTGCTCTTCACGTCATAAAATTCGACTGTTTCCATATAGTTGGGGTTTAATGATACGCGTTAGGTCTATTCTACGCATAGTTTTCTTGATTTTGCAAAGCTGACTCGTGGTACACTCACCGTATGAAGGCGCTCACCAACAAAAAAGGACTCTATGATTTTGAGGTCCTGGAAACGTTTGAAGCCGGGCTTAAGCTGCTTGGCACCGAGGTCAAATCACTTAAATTGGGCCACGCCAGTTTTGAAGGCGCCTATGTTTCGTTTAAAGGAAGTGAGTCGTATGTGGTCAACCTGACCATCCCTGCGTATCAGCCCAAAAACGCGCCTTCTGGGTACGAACCTGAGCGCCCTCGCAAGTTGTTGCTTAACAAAAAAGAGATTGACTACCTGCGGGGCAAAAGCAAGGAAAATGGTTTGACAGTCATCCCCGCAAGAATATATACTGCTCACGGCACGCTTAAGATGGAAATAGCTGTTTCTAGAAGAAAAAAGAAACACGATAAGCGTGAAGTACTTAAGAAAAAAGCGCAGAAACGAGACACAGAACGAGAGATAAGGGACATATGATTTCATGTTTTTGAATCATGTGCCCAAAATCCATTATGGGGATGATCGGCTTCGCTAGGATGATACGCGCCTCATATGTTGAGTTCGAGCTGAGCAACTCGCAAAACGGCTCAAACCATACGTGCAAAAACAGTAGCACAACCAGTTTACGCCTAAGTGCGTAAACCATCGCATGGAACGGGCCTGACTGTTCCGTCTGCGGTGTCACCTTATTCAGGATTGGGTGTTGCGGCGCTGCGGCGCATCACTGACCACTTACCGTAGCAACCTCTGCCTGCATTTTGCTGTTTTCAAGCAGGTAGTTGAACCAAAACAGCTACGACTCTAGCAACATACGGGGTGCACGTTCTACACGCGGGTTCGATTCCCGCCATCTCCACATCAAGAAAGGACTCCCCATGAGGGAGTTTTTTCTTGATGCCGGAAAGATGCTACTGGAAGCGAACGCGAAAGGGGCCGGGAAAACAGCTGTTTTCCCGTGGCGGAAACATTAAAACCGAGGGGTTTTAAAAGCGAGGCGCAGGCCGAGCGCGTGAGATAGCGAAGCGTCCCGCCATCTCCACACACAAAATACGGGCCAAAAGCCCATATTTGCGTCTTTACGGGGAATAGGTCCTATGTTAGACTTTGCACCTGTTAGCGGAATTTTAAACAAACACACCTATAGCAAGAAAACCACGCATCAACGAAGAGATTCGCGCCAAGGAGCTCCGTGTTATTGACGCGGATGGAGAAAACCGGGGCGTTATGACTAAGGACGACGCACTCGCCCTCGCCAAGGAGCACAAGCTTGACCTGGTAATAGTGACAGACAAGGCAAACCCCCCAGTAGCGCGCGTACTGGAATACGGAAAATATATTTACCAGCAGCAGAAAAAAGAGCGTAGAGCAGGGCAGACGAAGATTCAGGAGATGAAAAGCGTTCAGATACGAGTTAAGACGTCCGACCACGATCTTGAAACAAAAGCGAAGAATGTGGAACGGTTTCTAGAGAAAGGACACCCAGTGCGCGTGCACATCTATCTACGGGGGAGAGAAAAGGCCCATCAAGACCTTGCCAGAAAACGACTTGAAGACTTCCTTGAACGCTTCATCACCTTCCCCCACAAACAACTTGATGCGGTTAAAAGAATTCCCACAGGATACAGCACAACACTAACCAAAGAGTAATGGCACAAAAGACGAACAAGTCAGTTGAGAAGAGATTTAAGGTCACCACAAGTGGCAAGGTTATGTATAGACCACGAAACCAAAACCACTTTAGAGGAAAAAAGACCGGCTCTCTTAAGCGCCATGCACGGAGTGAAAATGAACTTGCCGACACGCAGTCAAGGAAAGTGAAACAAAAATACCTTCCTCACGCCTAGCCAACCACCATGCCAAGAGTTAAACGAGGAACACGAGCATCAAAGCGCAGAAAGAGCGTCTTGCAACACACCAAGGGATACAAGTGGCGCAGAAAGACGCATTATCGCGCAGCCAAAGAAGCGCTCCTTCACGCATGGACGCGCGCATTTCATGACCGCAAAAAAAAGAAGGGCGACTTTCGTCGCTTGTGGAACACCAAGATAAATGCCGCTTCACGCTCTCACGGTGTACCCTACAGCCGCTTCATTGCGGGCTTGAAACAAGAAAACATTGAACTAGATAGGAAGGTGCTCGCCTCTCTTGCCGAGCATGAACCAGAAGTATTTGAGAAAATAGTGGAAAAGGTGAAGAAATAAGCCGCTTCTCCAGCCCAATAAAGGTTTTCAATGCTCACTGAACCCCGCTACGCGCGGGGTTCAGTTTTTACCTTCCCATTTTCTATACCTACTCCTTCCTGCCGAAGGAGTTTTTCTTTTCCACTTCTGCCGCCCTTGCCTGAATATTCGCCAATTCGCCCGTCTGAGCGAACGACTCGGTGACATGGTACCTTCTTTTTATCAAAAGGATTGTGGGCCATTAAGGTCCCCACCGCACGCGCGGCGCCGGGACGCCCCGCTTTGCGCGCAACCTCCCCATATGAAAGAACGCGCCCTCTTGGGATGCGCGCCACTACGTCGTATACCTTTTTCTCAAAAACGGTCATGGGTGTTGTACGGGAAAACAGTTCTGAAGATGCTTGGGGGTATCTGTAAGAACAGCATCAAGCCCAAAGAAAGCCTTTAAAAACCATAGCTCGCCGCTGGTAAGTTCGGCTACAAGGCCGCCCTCCACGTTCTCGGCACCCACCAAGATCTTCACCAACGTCCTGTCCGAAGGAATAAAGTAACATCCGTCCCCCAAAAGAGGTGCGGGCTCAGCGGCAAACACGCCCGGAGTCGCTATGAGAGCCACAAGTACTGCATACACGGCTACTCTGAGAATTACATACGTCATACTGTCTTCTTATTGTACCGCATACACACGCACCGTCAACGAACAGTGTAAGTGCTAAAACACGTATATGAACTGGTACATAAACGAAAGAAGCAAAACCCCCACAAGGCCGTAGCGCACAAAACGTCCCAAGGAAATACTAAACTCAGGTACTCTGCGCCCGTGCGCCTGCGCGCGGGAATGCATAATAAGAATAAGCATGCCCTCAAACGCACCAAGTACCGCACCCACCCAGCCAACAATTAAGATAAAGTCTCTGGCACCCAAAAAGAAAAGTACCAATGGAACACCAAACGCGAGAGTCAGGCTTCGTACAACCGAAAGATGAAAATCAAACCGTAACGAGTCTTCCACAATAAGACTCACGGTGAAAAATGACGTCATAACAGAAAGAAAGCCCACAAGAGCACCGTACCGGGCAAAACCGCCGCCAAGAGCGGCGCTCAGCCCCCGTATCGCTTCTTCCGTCGTCGCTCCTCCCGTAATGCCCACCACCACAAAAGTGAAAAGGACGTAGAATATAATTGGTATAAGCGTGCCCGCCACAATGGAGCGCTTTAACAGGAGTGGACGCTCGGTAAAAAAGTCCCGCATTTCGGGAATGGCAGACGTCCCCCACAACGCAAAAAAGATAATGCCATACGGTAAAAAGAGAGCTGAGGCTGGCCCTAAAAACTCAAAGTTCGCCGCAACTACTTTATCCGCCCCAAACGTAACCAGCCCTAGAAGGAGGCTGAACAACAACGCCACCATAACCACCTCAAACACACCAAACGCCTTGAGTCCCCGCCAGACCACCAGAAAACCAATAGCGGCCACAATGAGACTTGCGGTGATTGGAGTAAGGCCCGGAAGGAGCGGTACCAAAAGGAGCCATAAAAACTCTCCCCCTAGTACTAAATAAGCAAGCAACGCGCCGTAGAGCCCCACAAAAAAAGTGCCGGCCGCAACCAGCTTGCCCCACCGTCCCAAATACTCCTCCGCGTACCCAGAAAGACGGTGCTTTTCAGGCGTCCGCAAGACCACTTCCCCATATGAAAGATGAATCACTAAAGTAATCAACCCCAACACCATAAAATAGAAGAGAGCTGGGGCAACTCCCGCTTGAGCAACCGCAAAAGGAATGCCAAACATACCCACCCCAATGATCGTCCCCACAAGTGTGGAGACGGCTAAAATGACGTGTCTCATACTATGTGTTTTTTGTCACGCAAGTTCTACCGAATAACCTAACTCTGGAGCCTCAGCCTCATATGCCAGCTCCGTGGATATTTTCTCCGCAAGCGTCCCCGCGGGACCAGGTTCACCATGTGTCACAAACACACGCTGCGGCGGAGCCACAAACCCACTGAGCCACTCTAGAAGCCCCGCCTGGTCAGCGTGGGCGCTGTAGCCACCTATGGCCTGCACCTGGCATCTAACAGGAATACGTTCCCTCCAGATAGTCACCTCTCCCGCCCCGTCTAAAATGCGCCGGCCGAGCGTGCCAGACACCTGATACCCAATAATAAGGAGGGTGGAGTGCGGATCTGGTAAATACCGTTTTTCGTGGTGCAATATGCGCCCGCCAGTGGACATGCCCGACCCCGCAATAATGACTTTTGGCCCCGCAACGTCGTTTATTGCTTTTGATTCTTCCGCGGTCCGCGTTACCTTGAGCCCCGGAAACGAAAAAAGCTTGTCGCCGCCTGTAATCTGTGCAACCGCTTCGTCGCTAAAGTGCTCACCAAGATGCTTGCTGTGCTCGCGGTACACCCCTGTCGCCTTAATGGCCATAGGACTGTCCAGAAAAATAGGCATGGGGTCAAGTTCTCCCGACTCAATCAGCGCATTGAGTTCGTACAGGATCTCCTGAGCACGCTCAATAGCAAACGAGGGAATCATAAGCGTGCCGCCCGCGGCCACACTAGACTCAATTGCCTTTTGCAGCTTTTCTCTCCGCTCAGCCCTGTGTTCATGTAGACGGTCACCGTACGTGGATTCACAAATGACGTAGTCCGCCGTCTCTATGGTGTCTGTGGGGGCAAGGAAGGGCGTGGGCACGTTGCCTAAATCTCCCGAAAAGACCAGCTTTTTCTCTGTGCCACCCTCCTTAACATAAAGCTCAACTATGGCAGATCCTAAAATGTGCCCCGCGTCTCTGAACACCGCCCGGATGCCCGGAGCCACCGCAAGCTCCTCGCCGTACATAGCCCCCTGCGTGCACGTCCAACAGACCTGGAGTGCTTCTTTATCAAACAACATTCCCTCCCCGGCCCGCTTCGCCCGCTCTTCCATTATGTGAATACTGTCGTCAATAACAATCTCTGCCAGATCAAGTGTGGGATGGGTGCCGTAAATGGTTCCTCTAAACCCATCCCGGTAGAGCATGGGCAGCCGTCCGGTATGGTCCAGGTGCGCATGCGTCAACACCACCGCGTTAATATCGGCGGGATTATACGGAAAGGGCGCAAGGTTCTGGCGCTCGTCTTCCCGCGAGCCCTGAAAAAGACCACAATCTATCAAGACCTTTGCAGAGGCGGTCTCAATAAGATAGTTGGATCCGGTCACCATACCGGCTGCACCATGGAACGAAAGCTTCATAATGTTAAATCTTCTGGACTGTTGCCCATGACGTACGAACAATATCTGGCCACTCTTTGTTTTCGCGTTTCCATTTTTTGAGCCACTGTTTTGTCTTTTTATCTGCCGGGTAACCTGAGCCAACGTCCCCATAGCGTTTTTTTATCCTCTCCATTTCAGCTGCGTGAACCTCCCGCGCAACAACTTTTGCCGCAGCCATGACGGCTTGCGCAAAAACATCGTCCTCTTTCCGTATGCGGGGAGACCTGAATGTCGTCCGTTTCACCGCCCCTTTATACTCCTCAAACATCTTCTCGCTCACAGGAGCGTCTATGAATACTTTGTGCGGACGCAGCTTGTTAATAAGGCGGGCGCTGTAGGCAATCTCAACAGCGTTAACGGAGTCCGCTTCATCTATAACCTGAGGCTCTATGCGATACACCAGTTGTTTGGAACGTGTTTTTCTGATGGTCTGCATCACCTCTGCTCTCCGCGTAGGAGAGAGGCGCCGCACAGAGCCCACTCCAACGTGCTCAAGCGCCTCTACAGTCTCCTGTTCCTCTCTAAACAAAACACCCGCTAGGACAAGCGGCCCCATAACTGCCCCCCTACCCGCGTCTGCAATACCAAGAATGCTTGTTGGTCTCTTCATAAGTGTTCTTATGTAAGCTGAGCTACAGTCTGCCACTTGGTGCGCACCATGGGCGGCCACGCAGCCCCTGTGGCTTTATGTGAAGCAAGCCATGCACGAGTTTTTGGGTCATGAGGATACCCTGAGCCAAAATCGCCGTATATTTTGTGCAACTTTCTCACCTCGTGCTCCCGCTTCTCTTTTGCAATAATGGATGCCGCCGCTACAGCAAGGTGCGTACTATCAAACCCGTTCCCGCCAACAATTTCCACCCCCTCCTTCCCACATTGACGGCGCACGGCCAAGCAGTAGCGCCCAATTCCTTTTCCTGTTGCGGGAACGTCAAGATAGACGCGGTGAGGGTTAAGCGAGGCGATTATCTTAGCGGAAACGTCTATCTCAAGCGTGTTGATAGACTCTTTGTCTATTCGTGAAGGAGAGACCGTGCGCACTCTGAGAGAGTGCTTAAGAGAGCGCACCACTTGTGCCAACGCCGCACGTGCGTCTTTCGTAAGCAACTTGGAGTCGCGCACGTTATGATGACTGAGCACATCCAAAACCTCGTCTGTGTCCTCAAACATGACCCCCGCAAGCACAAGCGGCCCCAGCACGCAGCCGCGTCCCGCTTCGTCAATTCCTAATACTAGTTGAGGATTGCTGCTCATATTCTGTCTTTTTAGTGTAACACGCCACCCTAAAAACACGCACTTTTCCGCGTAAATACGCCAAAAAGCGAACACCCAGGGAGCGGTGTTCGCTCACTGGGTGGGTGTGGTACAGGTATGACGAACGCATCATCAGCAGGTGTTAGCTCCTGCGCGTTGCGCACGTCTCTTCTTGCTGGGTCGGGACCGAAAGTCCCGGCCGGCGGCGGAGAGGATCTCCCCTTTCTCCGTGTCCTCCACGTCGGATGGGGGACCATCCACGAACCGCAGTCCGTCAGACGTGAGCTGTACATCCCAGCTTCGGGACAAGTCGCTCGTGTCGTAGACGGTAGAGACGGGACCTCTTCCCGTCCCGTAGAACGGCTCGCGATAGATGTCCAGCCGCCGCAGCTCCCTCGGGTCCGTGATGTACTTTACCGTGGGGGGCACATCTCCCCCTTCTTCTTCGTCTTCTCCGACGGGTACGGTCCGCCGGTCGGCGGAACGAAGTCCTCCGCCGGAACGACGACCGTGGCCGTCTGGCCGTTGATCGTCATTGTTCCGACGACCACGTTCTGAAGTAAGTCCATAGGACTCCCCTCCTCTGGTGAAGGTCCGGGCCGCGACTGTTCCTACATATTATACATTATAGTCCAATTTTGTCAAGATTCGGAACGTGCGTTTCTATCAAAAGAGCCGCGATCAGCGGCCCTTTTGGTATTCCTCTTTGCTTTGCCTATCTACCGAAGTTCCATGGCACTCCTCCCACATGCGCGCACCAAGACGTTCCGCGGTCACAGAGTTGGAATAACGAACGGAACCGGTATTTTGAGTAGTAAAGCCCACACTATCGTCAATTCCAAACCAGTAGGGATCATTGCTTCCACTACTTCTGCCAAGAGATGAGAGGGTGCTCGCAAAACTGCAGTTGTCGTTAAGTGTGTTCCAGGGATATTGGTTCATCATCACCTGAGCCTGGCGTACTTGGTACGGCGACGCACAGCCATACGCTCCACATTGCTCTTCATAATAGCCGTCAAAATCAGGCATATGACCACCTCCGCCCCGTGGATACCCCGGCCCGGAACCGCCGCCACCTCCCTCGCTCACAGCGTCCCCCTCTCCACCAAACTCAGAGGTGTCGGAACCAGGTCCGTAGTCGCCAGGAAGCCGCGCATCAGAACGCATGAAAGAGAGGTTGAGAAGAGGTGTTTTGGCTATGGCGTTATTAATGGACGGGAGCTCTGCAACCAAAAACTCATACGCCTCATCTTCGTTTTCTTCAGCATGGGCAAGAATGGTGGCAAGTTTTACGGCAGCGGCCTGTGCTTGTTGCTGGCGGTAGATAGATTGGCCGACTACAGACACAATAACAACGGCAAGGATAATGACGATAGTGAGAAGAAGGCGGTGTTTGGTCATATGATTTATTGTTCTACAGTTATAGGTATACGCGCTTCCGCTGTCTGTCCGCCACGCTCGGCAATCACCTTGGCAACATACGTTCCCGCCTTTTGGTAGTTGCACACGTCAAGCATTCTGAATTTTTCTTTTGTGATATCAGAAAAACGAGCAGACCAGCCCTCGGTTACTCTGGTATTGGAGTCCGGGCGGTTGCAGTAAATAGTGTACGTTACCGGCCCCTGTGTACTGCCAAATGGGCGGGCTCTGAAGTCCACACCCTCTAGTGGTCCCGCTCCCTTAGTAGGCCTCGCCTCAAGCGTTACATTAAAAATATCTGGCGGCGGGCTTGTGGGAGGAGGATTTTCTCCTGGTTTCTCTTTTTCTTTTGGCTTTTCTTCTGACGCAACGCCTGAGAAAAAAGATGCAAGGGCTTTGCCCAGTTTTTCTTTTCCTTTTTCATTTGGATGACAGCCATCAGGCACCGTTTCGGAGTTGCTTAGAGAAGCTCCTTCTGAAGGAACCTGATATCCAGAAATCAAGCTACCAAGTTGCGGGCCACGCTCCGCGTGGCCCTCTGCCGCAAGCCTGTCCGCAAGCGTCTCCATCCGTTGAGGACCCGCCTCTCCTGTAGCACTACAGACGTGAGGAGGTGCGTATCCATTTAGTGCGGAAACGTAAACAGTTACCCCGGGAATGCGCCTCTCTATCTCTGTTATGACGGCGCGCGCCGCCGCGTAGTTTTGTGCATCTGTTTCAACTTCTGGAGGGCGCGTGCACAAAGAAAGCCAGACAACCTGTGTGTCGGGATTCTCCAAAAGAAGAGCGTCAAACACACCCCAATATTGACCGCCATTCCCTGCTATCTTGTCTGACCACACGCTTACTGTTCCACCGCCATATGTTTTTGGGTTAGGCGGAAACCAAAAACGCGTCTCCCCCACAGCATAGTATCCCAAAACGGCGTCTCTGCTGTTAGAGCAACCCACAAAACCAATGGGTCCTCCTTCAGGTGAGGCGGCGGAAGAGAAGAGAAATCTATCCTGTCCGCCAAGAGCATAAAAGCCAGTCCCCACCACTCCTCCCAAGACAAGTAACGTGGCAACCAATTTTTTTGTGGCGCCCGAAAAGTTCATAGAGTTGATACGCGCTACTTAACCGTGATTCTGATGAAGTCCACACGATAGCCACCAGAGCCAACCCCTGTGCTATAAGGGTCTTCAACAATCACTTTGCCATAGTACATGCCTGGGCGGGCGTAAGTGTGTCGCACGGTAGCCCTCTGCACTGCAAATTTGCTGTCAAAAAACCTGCCAAACCACGATGACTCGGCCTTCCCTTCTGTGGTGGTGATATTACCGTCCCCCCAGTCGATAGTGAATGTAAGCTCGTCTCCATCAATATCTTGCGCGCGAACAGTGTAGCTTCTGTTTTTGCCAGCCCGCGCCACCCAGCCCGTGTCCAAGTTAACAAATTCGGGTCGATTATTTACTTTTGGCTGAGGTTTTGGTTCAGGTGCTACCGGCACCTTGTAGATGGGATACGGATACCACGGGTCTATTGGCTGAACAGGATCTGGGACACGTGGGGTAGGAAGTGAAACGGTAGGCGGCGTACATGTGGTCCACCCTGCAGGAACGTCACACGGTGTAGGAAAGGCAACACAGCTGCTTGTGTAGTTCGTGCTTGAGAAACGCGCGTACGTTACCACTTGAGCGCATACACCACTATCCTCCCCGCCCCTACTGACCACAGGAACCTTGGGCGCAGACTCAACAGGACCGCCGCTGGAACCACTATCGCCTGGTTCAACGGGAACAGGGTCAGGCGTAACGGTCCCAACGGGGCCGGTTATAGTTATTTGGTAGCTAATTTGTTGGCTCGCAAGCCCTGCCTCATCCCACGCCTGCACCGTCACCGTATATGTGCCGGGGCTCCCCCACTGATGGTATAATTCGCCGCCATAGCCAGCAGGCATAAGTATAGAATTATTAGAGGTTCCGTCTCCCCAGTCAGTGGTGTGGCGGACTTTGGGCAAAGGGTCCGGGTCTGTAATCCAGAGCGTAAAGCGAATCAGCTCGTTCACCTTTGCCTCAATGGGTGCCACAATAAACCGTACAGTGGGAGGCGAATTTGGCATCATGCCGCCCGCATGGTCCGTAAACTCATCAAAATCACTGTAGGCCGCAAAAGACCTGAGTAAATCAACTTCTAAAATGGGGGACCTCCCCGCAAGATATGCAGCGCGGTCCGCAAGCACCGCAAGCCGCGCCTCAGCTTCTGCCGGGTTTTCGTCCGCCATGGCGAGCGCGAGCTCAACCTCTTGCGCGAGCGCCTCATGCTGTTTTCCTCGTATAAGCGACTGCGCCACTATGCCTGCCCCCACCAATACTACAATAAGAAAAAGTGATAGAACCGCTTGTTTTGTTGACATGTCCCCTCCAAAAATTAACGAGTACGTTATTTAGTATAGTATACCCCTTGCCTTCCTTTTATGCTTGTGGTCTTGTCCACACCTACACAAGTCTCAAAATGAGCGCAAAGGCAATAATAAAACCCACGGCCACAAAAAAGACGCTCCCCACCAACCACCAGCGGGCCCGCGCCCTTGAGACCACAATGAAGTCCTCCTGTAGATTCTTGAGCATTGCGTCTACACCGGGCTGCACCCGTGAGTCCGTCTGCTCAATAGTAAAATCGCTCAAATCCCCCTCTTTTTGAGGCAACTGAAACGAACGTGCGTGCGGCGCGTGAAACGCGCGGACTATATCAAAGCGCGCTAAAATACCTACCAGTTTTTTGTCTGGGTCCACTATGGGGACGGGGTTAATGGCGTGGTGATGGGCAAACGTCTCCACCGCGTCTTCAATGGTCGCCGTAGGTGGCAACGTAAGCGGGTCAATGTTCATTACGTCCCGCACCTTAAGAGACAAAATTTTCTTGGCTTCGGGCAAGCCCAGGTCTTTGTCGTCCTTCTGGAACTGAACATTGCTGAGCAAGCGCGAAAGCGTAGGTAGATGCACAGCCGTCCCTTTCTCAATAAGGTCGTATTCAGTAAGCAACCCCACAAGAACATTGTCTGTGTCCACCACGGGCACTCCTGTAAAGTTGCGCTCTGTAATAAGAGCGGCAGCCTCCAGCAAGGGAGTCTCTGGTGTTACTGAAACCACCTCTGTGGTCATAAGATCTCTAACAATGGCTTGGTTTTTCATTTATTGGAACGGTTCTAGTAGTAGCAGTAAACCCGAAAAGAGCGAGCCTCCTGAGCGGGTTTCCACGCGCGGCGTTAACACGTGAGCGGCGGTCCCTACGGGGTACAAGAACCCGCGGGTAAGCACATTCCTCAGCATCGTCTGCTGGTGAAGCAGTGGGACGCTGCCGGAAGTCTCTAGTTCTGTGGGTCCCTCAAACAATCCTTGCAGTACCTCCTCAAGTGAACGGGCGCCAGTAGGAGGAGTAAAATCAAATTCTTGATTGTAGTCGCTCGCAGTGCCCTCTATGGCAACCCGCGCTGCCTTGCCGTCAACTGAGAGAGAAGATCCGCTCACGCGCAGGCGGTAGGGCAGCCGGTCGCGCGTACCTACCCACAACTCAAGCGGCTCAATGTTCATCTCTTCCGCAGAAAAGACTGCATAGCGCCCCTCTGCCCCAGCCACGTCTTCGTCGTCCGGGCGTACAATGCGCTCAATCTCAGTACCTACCCGCTCCCACTCCTCTTTGTCAAAATAAATTTGATAGTGAAAGGTGTTAACACCCTCTATCTCCTCCTCCCCCACCTCAACAATTTCCTTAATATAACTAAAGCCCATTATCAGCTCCTTGATGCGCTCTTCTTGTTCTTCCGTTAGCTCCGTTTCAACCCCTTCATCTACCACTTCCTGCTTTGCTTCGTCCGCCGTCACGTAAAACCACGCCCCCTCCAGATGCGACAAATCAAAAAACAAAATGGTGGGCGCGCGGAACAGTCTAAAGTAGAACGTATCGCCCACCACCAGGGAGTCAAGTACCGCGGAAAAATCAAACAATCCAGAATTCTCTACCAACAGATTAAGCCGCGACTGAGCCTGAATGTTTTGGGTGTCCCGGGCATCTATCTGTCCCTCGGCCGTAACCCGCACATGAAGCGGCTCGGTTGGTGTGGCAGTAGGGCCAAAAAATGGAGATGAAGTTTCTGCTCCCGGTAGGCCCACAGGCGCGCCAGGAGGCGTAGCGTCCGGGTCTGGTCCCACTACATCAATGGAAAAGGTATACGCTGCCGAATCAACATCATCCAGCGCCTCAATCATTTCCCTAAGCACGTCCTTGGGATCCGGGTCCACAAACGCCACGTACGCCCATATGCCTCCACCAAGCAAAAGCACAACTCCCGCTACCATGAGCGCGATACCCACACTGCGGTACCTCCCCGCACTGCTCCTGTGAGGTGCTTCAAACTCGCCAGCCGTCGCGTGCGTGTTGGGTTGCGCAGGAGGAGGAGCCGGAGCTTCAAGGGCAGTATCTATGTCAATCTGCTGCCACCCTGCCTCAAGCAGAGCAGCACGAATAGCGTTGTCGGACTGCCCTGCAGCCCGCGCCTCAGAGATATAATTTTTGAGACCCTCCACAGTCATTGCTTATAGTATACACAAAAACGGCCAGTTTGACCGTTTTGTGAGGTTGCCCTGAGCAGTGTAGAAGTGTGCCCCGAGGAGGAGTCGAACCTCCATTACAGGTACCGGAAACCTGCGTCCTATCCATTGAACGATCGGGGCAGTTTTAATTTCTTCTCCCACCGGTCGTCGTCCCGGTGGTGCAGTTTTGACATTGTCTTTTTAAAGCTGACGTCCAGATCGATGTCCATGCTGTTAGCAAGACAGATGATGACAAACAGGATATCCCCCAGCTCGTCTTCAATCTCCTTCTTGTCCTCCGTCTCCTTTTTCTTTTTTGGCCCCCACCGGTGATTAAACTCACGCGCGAGCTCTCCCACCTCTTCCGTCAGACAGGCGAGGCTTTCTAAGGGCTTGAAGTACCCCAACTTGTACTGGCTGACCCACTCGTCAACCTCTTTCTGCATCTTGTTCATGGCACGAGTATAGCGTTTTTACTGCGCCTCAACAAGAAACAATTGACAAATATTGGACAAGTGGGTGTAACACATGATACATTCGTCATGTCTTTAGGAAATCGCGCGTCCTCTAAAACCACACCGCTCGGGGGTCAGCAATGTCGGAGATCATCGGGTCGGCAGCACACTTCGTTGCGTGCGCGTGCGGTAAGCACGGCTACATCCAGTGCGCAACCGGCTACATTTTCGCGGAAATTGTGTCGCGGGAAGGGGGCCGTTTTGCGCTTCGGGCCGGGGTGAGAATGGGAAAAATCACCCCAGAAGAAGTGCCGGAAGTGCAGCGGCAGATGGATCAGGTGGAAGAGCTGGCGCCAAGCAGTATGCTCGTTGCGCCAGAGGTGCGGGAAGTGAAGATCATGTTGAATGTGATCCTCATGTACACACCGAAGGACCAACTTCCTCTGCCGTGGAACCTCCACCGCTTCTTCAACTAAGGGGAGAACGCGAAACAGCCAGAACCTTCACTAAACGGCATAAAAACCGGGAGGGCTTGCCACCCTCCCCCGGCCCGGGCCCAACCCCGGGTCTTTCTTATTTATATTTAAATCTAATTTAAATTAGATTTAAATATAAATTCTTTATGTATGCCTGTCAGCTACCACGAATGCTCCGTAGCCAAGTGGCTTCATCTTCACCGTGTACCCGCTTCCCATAACCATACCTACCACCTCTTTTATCATATTCCTCGTCTCTCCGTTCTCTCCAATATCCACGTGAACCTCAAGATTGAAATTGTGCTCTGATTTTTGAACTATGCCGTAAAGACCTGTAGTCATTTTTCCGGCAGCTTCCAGAGAACGGAGCGCCTCTTCATAAATGCGGTTTCTGAGCGAGCCCATGTTGCTCACTTGTTCACGCACCCAATAATACCGGCCCCCCGCACCTACGCGGTGAATCACAATAGCTGTGACAAAATCTGTCCGCAGGTGTTGGTGCGAGTCCGTGCCTATGACAATGTCATAGGTGCGCTTTGTCTCCTCCGCCATATACGCACGGAGGTCCGCGAGCATTTCGTCAAAGCTCATACGCCCTTTGGTAGGGCTATTTACCTCTTTCAGTAAATACGGGTGTTTGTTCATATTAAAACAGCGCCTGCTGTGTATTTGCCTTTTCTTTTACCTCAGCTGAGAGTATGCGGTCAAGCTTGAACCGGCGCCTGTCGTTGCGCAAATGACAAAACGCCTCAATGGCACTGCCTCGTATCGCCTGCACCTCAATATCACGCTCCGTTTTCTCACTCCCCTCTGCCCCTGCGTACGTGAGGCGTACCATGCGCTGATCCTGCAGCGCTGTACGTAAAAGATCACGGATCTTTGCGTCACGCTCAACCACCTGGGCCCAGTTAGCCGCAACCTCCTTTATCTCTCTGGTGCGCGAAACAAACGAAACCACCCCTTTCTCCCGTCCAAAATCATAGAGCTCCTTCGTCAGTCGCACGTCGTCAAGACAATAGCGCTTGAGCTCCTCCATCTTTCCCGCGCGATACAAGGGCACCGCGTCACGTCCGTGCCCGCTTTTTTGCGCACCTAGTGTAGCCTGAGAGACCGCGTTCAGGGGCACCCTGAAGCCAAGGGCCTCCTCAAGATGCTTCATAAGGTCCACAGTATAGACATCCTCAAGTGCCATGCGCGTGAAATACGGCTGCATGACCGCATAATCAAAGTGAAGTACGTTGTAGCCTATAATGCCGTCCCGTTCTTCAATGAGCTGCTCCAACTCTTCCATCTCT
>CAZPCT010000006.1:0-11416 GCA_964585325.1 uncultured Candidatus Saccharibacteria bacterium | reverse complement strand
GCACTCAAAAACCCGCGCGCCGTAGACAAGAAACTGGTTGACGCGCAGCAGGCCCGCCGTGTTCTTGACCGTCTGGTTGGGTATGGCCTGTCCCCCTTGCTTTGGAAAAAGGTGATGCGTGGGCTCTCCGCAGGCCGCGTGCAGTCCGTTGCTGTGCGTTTGGTAGTTGAACGTGAACGTGAGATTGAAGCCTTTGTTCCACAGGAATATTGGTCGCTTGACGCGCTTCTTAAAAAGAACGGTGACACCTTCACCGCGTCGCTTTGGAAAAAGAACGCTACACCATACAAAGAACGGGATATTGGCAGCAAAGAGGAGGTAGACGCGGTGACCAGAGAGCTCGCGCAAGCCGCCTGGTCAGTTGAGAGCGTGGAAACGAAAAAGACGCAGCGTCACCCTACTCCTCCATTTACTACCTCAACCATGCAGCAGGCAGCATCAAGCCGTCTAGGATTCTCTGCCCGCCAGACCATGCGGCTTGCTCAACAGCTCTACGAGGGGGTCAACCTGGAAACAGGCCAAGAAGGACTCATCACGTATATGAGAACTGACTCCGTCAACCTCTCCTCATCTTCGCGAACGCAGGCGGAGAAATTTATAGTTGCGACATACGGAAAGGAATACGCCCACCCTCGTACATTCAAGACAAAGTCTAGTGGCGCGCAGGAAGCTCATGAAGCTATCCGGCCAACAGACCCCGCCCGGACCCCCGAACATGTGAAGAGATTCCTGGACGCCCGGCAGTTTAAACTCTACACGCTCGTGTGGGAACGTTTTGTGGCATCTCAAATGGCGAGCGCTTTGTTTTCACAAACAACGGCACATATTGCCACGGGTACCCCATATCTTTTTAAGGCAACGGGTATACACATGGAATTTGATGGTTTTCTTAAAGTTTGGAAGAGTCAAACAAAGGAGAACATCCTTCCAGAACTGCAGGAAGGCGACGGGCTTGCCCTGGAAAAACTTGTGCCAGAACGGCACGAAACCCAGCCCCCGCCACGGTACTCAGAGGCGACGCTCGTAAAAGCGCTGGAAGAGCACGGCATAGGCCGTCCGTCCACCTACGCGCCCACCATGGGAACCATACAGGACCGGGGATATGTAGAAAAAGATTCTCGTAGATTTCACCCCACGCACGTAGGGCGCGTAGTCACCGACTTTCTGGTGGAGCACTTTCCCAAGATTGTTGACATAGAATTTACCGCCACTATGGAAAAGGATCTGGACGCTATCGCCGAAGGCAAAAAAGAATGGGTCCCGGTTATACGCACCTTTTATAGCGATTTTGAGCCCACTCTTAAGGAGAAGGAAAAAACAGTAGAACGAAAGGACGTGACGTCCATCAAAGAGCTGGGTACAGATCCAAAAACAGGGCGCCCCCTCAGTGTACGCATTGGCCGGTACGGGCCGTACGTGCAAAAAGGAGAAAAAGAAGACGAAGAGAAGCCTGAGTTTGCCGCCATACCAAAAGGAACCCGCCTAGACGAGATGACGTTAGCGGGTGCTCTCAAATTATTTGAACTCCCCCGCACGCTCGGCTCAGACAGTGAGGGGCGCGAGGTGAAGGTGTCTGTAGGCAGGTACGGCCCCTACGTACAGATTGATAAGACCTACGCATCGTTGGGTGAGATGGACCCGTATACCATAACGTTAAAAGATGCGCTCTCCATTTTTGAGGAGGAGCAGAAAAAGAAACAGAAGGCGGTCATAAAGACGTTTGAGAAAGAAGGTATTGAAGTGAAGACAGGCCGGTACGGGCCGTATGTAACAGATGGAGAAACGAACGCAACCATCCCTAAAGGCACAGATCCTACAGAAGTTTCGCTTAAAGAAGCAATGGAGATGCTTGAAAAAAAGAAAGCCTCCCCCCACAAAGGCCGCTGGAAAAAGTCTTCAAAAGGTGGTCCTAAAAAAGGCAAAAAGAAATCATAGAAATGCGAAGGCCGGCCCCGAAGGACCGGCCTTTTCGCTGGAACAGTCTTCGCCTCGGTGACTAGCGCACCACCACCGGCTCCTGGAGGCGAGCGAGCTCCTCTTTCGCCCACTCCTGCTGATAGCCGAACTTGATGATGGCCTCGAGAACGTGGCGCTGGACGGCTTCGGGAACGAATCCGTCTCGCGCCACCATCCCTTCGATGAACTGCTCCTCGAGCACGCTCTGTTGCGCATGGTCACTGTAGCGCGGTACACCACATTCATCTTTGTAGAGCGCATGCACGGCGCAAAGCAGCCCTCTCAGACTGAGCGTGCCGGAGGAAATCGCTTCGTGGATCTTCTTGGAACCGTAGCTCTTCACCCCACCGGAGAACTCCTCACCGGCGAGGACGAGCAAGACCCCTGTGTGCTGGTCCTTCCCGGGCAGCGTGAAGCGGTTGATGCCCGCCATATTGCAGATGAATATGCAGGCGAGGCCGTCCGGCTGCAGGAAGCGTTCTGCCGGCGCGAGGTGAAAACCCGCGTGATACTGGTTGAAGATCTCCCGGAACTTCTCCAACGTCTTCACTTCTTCACTCTCCCTTCGGTGTGTATTCGCGGATGAGGCCGGTGAATTGTCTGCCGCGGTCAAACTCATTCTGGAACATCCCAAAGCTTGTGGCTCCAGGAGAGAATAAGATGACTGCGGTGCCATCCATAGTATCTGCAAGGGTGAGCGCTTTACGCACGCACTCCTCCAGCGAATTAAAAACAAGAACAGACTCTTTAAACGAAGGTGCGAGTGCTCCCAGCATCTTATCTGTTGCGCTTCCTTCCAGAAGCAGGAGATGCTTGGGAGCTATTACATTCTGCACAACTTCTGCCCATATGTCAAAGTCCAGATTTTTGTCCGCTCCCCCACCCACCAAAATAAGTGTCCCTTTCTTTTTAAAAGTGTTAATGCCAGCAATAGCCGCGTCAGGTGTTGTCGCAGTGGTGTCATTTACCACTATGAGGCGCCCCTCCTGGTGGATCACCTCCTGCCGAAAAGCCGGGTGTGGGAGTGAGCCAACACGCGTGTGCATGCTCTCCCACGAAACTCCTAGAGCATGGGCTGCGTGTGCGGCAGCCCGCAAATTCTGTATGTTGTGCGCCCCCCACATCTCCTCAAAATCGCCAGGAAGTTCAAACCCAAGCTCCTCGTCGTCGTAAAAAACAACCCTGCTGTGAGGATTTTTTTGCAAAAAATACTCGGTCCATTTGTCGTTCTTTTTTAAAACGAGCGCGTCCTTCTCTGTCTGGTTCAAAAAAACATTCGCCTTAGCGTCCACATACTCTTCCATGGTTCCGTACCGGTTTAAGTGGTCCCGCATGATGTTGGTGACAACAGCAACATCGGCCGCCCGCTCAACTTCCGGCAATGCCTCCAACTGAAATGATGAAAGCTCCGCAACCACGGGAGTATCTCCGCTCAATGTGTCCACAATGGAAAGAAGAGGTGTATCCCCCATGTTCCCCGCAAGCACAGCACTGCTATGCTCTGCGGTCACAAAATGGTGGGCCCACGTTGCGGTAGTCGTTTTTCCTCGTGTTCCTGTAACGCCGATGACCGGCCCAGGGCAAAACCGCATGAAGAGTGAGAGCTCGTTCTCAATCCGTGCTCCATGTTTCCGCGCTAACGCCACATGCTCGTCTCCAAATGAAATGCTTGGGTTAACTACCAAAATGTCACAGGAGGTAAAATCCTCCCGGCGGTACTCGCCAATCACAAGTTCAATGGTATCTGCCACGGAACCCAGCGCCGCAATGGCCGCATCAGGCGTTCCTCGTGGCCACAAATCTGTCACTGTGACGCGAGCGCCGTGCTCACATAACCACCTAACGGTCGCCCCAGCGCTCACAAACCCAAGACCCATAACGAGGACCTTCTTGCCTGAAAGATATTCATCTGCTTTCATACCCTCACAGTACCATGGAGACACTACCCTCGCACATACTTTCTCACATGACCCCCACCGAGCGCTCGCTTGTTGAGGAGGCTTTTGCTGTTGCCCAAAAAGCCCACGAGGGGCAGGAGCGCAAATCGGGAGAGCCATACATCACACACCCACTGCGTGTGGCAGATACGCTGGCCGGCCTGGGGCTCGGCGCGGAAGTGGTGGCTGCCGCTCTCTTGCATGATGTGTTGGAAGAAAGCGATGTGACTGCGGAAGACTTGAAAAAGATGTTTGGAGAGGAGGTGACCTTTCTTGTCTCATCCGTCACAAAACTCAAAGATGTTGATTTTATAGGAGAGGAAGAGCTTGCGGAAAACTTTCGTAAGATGGTGCTCGCCACCGCGCAGGACATCCGTGTGGTGATCATTAAGCTGGCTGATGTGTTGCACAACATGCAAACACTAGATGCCTTGCCACAAGAACGTAAAAAGCGCTACGCCCGTGAAGTGCTTGAGGTGTACGCACCTCTTGCCGCTCGTCTTGGTATGGGAGAGCTTAAGGGTGAACTTGAAGACCTGGCGTTCAAACACGTACACCCCCACGAATACGAGGAACTTGCCCGCAGTATGAAGCGCTTTCTTACAGAAAGCCGTGCGTACATTGAGACGCTACGCCCACAAGTGGAAGGTATACTTGCGGAAGAAGGCGTCTATCCCTTGGTTATAGACGCACGCGTAAAACATCTTTACTCTCTCTGGAAGAAACTTAAAAAGTATGAGCACGACTGGGACAAGATATACGATCTTGTGGCATTACGTATTATTGTAAAAAATATTCCCGACTGCTATGCCACGCTGGGGGCGTTACACAAGCAATGGACACCGCTTCCGGGCCGTATTAAAGATTTTATTGCACTACCTAAACCAAGCGGCTATCGCTCTTTGCATACAACTGTTTTTGCAGGAGAAGGACGCATCACCGAATTCCAAATACGAACCCGCGAGATGCACCACGAAGCAGAGCTTGGTATTGCCGCCCACTGGGCGTACAAAGAACAGTCACACCGGCCTGCCGGCAGACAAGCTCCTTTCAAGCGAAGCACGGCCTGGATACAGCAACTGCGAGACTGGCAAGACGCGGCGGATACGCAAGAATTTCTTGAGTCACTGCGCATAGACTTCTTTAAAGACCGCATTTTTGTGTTTACCCCAAAAGGAGACGTTATAGACCTTCCCGAAGGGGCCACTCCCGTTGACTTTGCCTACGCCATCCACTCAGACCTTGGCGACCGGTGCATGCTAGCCAAGGTAAACAGTAAAGCTGTTCAGCTTTCCACTCCACTCAAGAACAATGACATAGTTGAGGTGGTTACCCAGAAGAACAAGAAACCGAGTCCGGACTGGCTCACATTCGTGAAAACATCAAAAGCCCGTGGAAAAATACGGGAGTCACTGAGAGAACAAAAAAATACGTAAGTATTTCTTACGTATGTAAAAAGCGTCTCTTACACAACAAATGGTTCGTCCGCCCCTTCCCCGTCCGTCTGACCTGGCGTGTCCTGCGTGGTGTCCCAGGAGATTTTTTGTGGGGTATCTGAAACAGACTCCCTTCCCTGCCCATACTCAAACACACCCTCGCTACTCTTTTCTTCGGTAGGCACTGCTGTTTCAGCCGCACCCGCGCGTGTCTGCATGCCCGCAAGACGGGTCACCAAACGTTCAAGGTCCTCAAGTGACTGAAAGCTGATGGCAAGACGCCCTTTTTCATGGTTGCCAGAAATGGACACGGACGTTCCTAGCTGCTCTTCCACCAACTGCTTATATCTTTCAAGCTGGGGATTTTTCTCTGGTTCAGGCCGCTGCTCCCGGGGACTCAAAATCTTTTTCACTTCTACCTCCAGCGCGCGAACGGACCACGCGCGCTTAATGGCCTCTTTAGCAAGCATACGCACCCGCTCCGGGTTATCTACTGAAAGGAGTACCTTGCCGTGGCCCTCCGTAAGAAGCTCGTCTGAGATGTACTGCTGCACCTCGCGGGGAAGTGAAAGTAGACGCAACTTGTTTGCCACCGTTTCCCGGGATTTCCCCACTCTCTCTGCCATCTGTTCTTGCGTGAGAGAAAAGTCGTCCGCCAGCTTCTTGTATGCCTCCGCCTCTTCTATAGGATTAAGATCCTCCCGTTGAACATTCTCTATGAGCGCAAGCTCAAGTTTTTCTTGGTTCCCTGCCTCTTTAATAATGGCTGGCACCTCTCTAAAACCAGCCAGCTTTGATGCCCTGAGCCGTCGCTCCCCTGCCAAAAGCTCGTACTGGACCCGGCGGCCAAACTCATGGTCAATCTCCTGCTTTGTCACCACGAGCGGCTGTAAGACGCCGTATTGCTTGATTGACCCGGCCAGCGAGGCAAGCTCTTCTTCTTTAAATTCCCTGCGCGGCTGGTGAGGATTGGGCGTAATCTTGTCTACCTCTATGTAGAAAATGTGCTCCGTCCTTTTTGGTGTTGACGCCGGAGCTGCGGGACCAAAAGACGAGGCCTGGTGAGACTCCTCTACAGAAGCGAAGCTCTCCTCCGTCTGCCGGGAGTCTACAGTGCCGTCCTCGTGTCCATTGGACGATTGAGGCGGTATGAGTGATTCAAGTCCCTTTCCTAGGCTCATACGATTATTCGTACGTTACCACATCTTTCGTGTTATGCGAACGATACTATTTCCGCGGCAAGACGCTGGTACGCGCGCGCCCCTTTTGAGTGAGGATCATAGTGAAGTATGGGCTTACCGTAAGACGGAGCCTCAGCCAACCGGACACACCGCGGAACAATGGAGGTAAACACGTGACCCGGGAAGTTGCGCTGCATTTCCGTGACCACACTTCGGTTCAGTTTGTTTCTGCGGTCAAACATAGTCAGTACCGCCCCCATCACCTGCGTCTGTGTGCCCAAATTTTCACGCACCATGCCCACTGTGGTAAGTAGTTGCCCTAAACCCTCAAGTGCGTAGTACTCACATTGCACCGGCACAATAACATGATCCGCCGCCGCCAGTGCATTCACCGTAAGAAGGCCAAGAGAAGGTGGAGAGTCTATGAGAATGTAATCGTAATCAGTCCGAATAAGGTTAAGGGCGTCAAACAACCTGAACTCACGGCGCGCGCGGCTGACCAGCTCAACTGTCGCCCCCGCCAGCCGGGGGTGCGCAGGCAGGACGTCAAGACCTATAATGCCGGTCTTTTGTATAACCTCTTGAGGACGCGCCTCTCCTAACAGAACATGATACACGTCCCTCTCACACCGTGCGCTCTCAACACCAAGACCAGAAGTTGCGTTTGCTTGAGGGTCCAAGTCTACCACCAGCACATACTTTCCATACGCTGCCAGAAACGCCCCCACATTCACGGTGGTGGTGGACTTACCTACGCCTCCTTTTTGGTTTGCAAATGAGATAACCTTCGCCATTGTGCCCGGGGTGGGAGTCGAACCCACATGGTGTTGCCACCGCAGGATTTTGAGTCCTGTGCGTCTGCCAGTTCCGCCACCCGGGCATCTACTCTCGTCAACCTCTGACTCACGCAAAAATTGATACCGCAGTCAAATCATACCTTTCGTACACCTCCTTTTCAAGCAGAAAGGGGCCGGCGAGGATGGTATTCGTCGGCCCCTTCACGGATAGGAGGGGTGGGCAGCCTGCATTACGGCTTGTCCTTTCCGTTGGTGACTGGGGGTTGAAAGACGCCCCTGGAGAATGGGTCTAGGTGGGAGTAGTCCGTGGGGCGGACATGCGGAGCGGCAAGATCGCCAGACGTGTAGAAGCGGGCAGGCAAGTTTTCAACACTGCCATGGAACAGGAAATACCGCACTTCGTTCAGGACACGGATGTGACGCTCCGGATCCTGCGCGTCTATGACGATTCCGGTGATGTTGTACACCTCTTGCATATGGCCAGTGATCCAGGCGGCCGCCTCAGCAAGGGTGCGCATCTCCTTCTCGCCCGTCTCTCCCCCCAGAAATTCCCACTTCCGGGGATCTTCCTTTCGGCGCTTCAGAAGCGTCCATTCCCTCGCGCCTTCAGGATGAAGAGCAAGGAGAACGACAGACTTCATGACTGCCTCCAGATTAAAGAGGTACTCAACAGGGGCTAACCCCACCCTGTCTTACTGTGTATGTAGCACCCTTAGATGAACGCCGCAAGAATGGTGAGAAGCCCAAAGACAAGCACAAAATAGCCAAAATTCACTTTATGGGCCAGCGCAAAAAGAGCCCGAATGGTCCCCAAGCCCACTATAAACGCAACCACAAAGCCTACCAGCGCAGAGGATGACGCAGTAAAGCCGGTGAAATTGAGTGCAACGTTTCCAGCAAAGACAATAGGTATGCTCATTAAAAAACTAAGCCGCAACGCCTCTTCCTCTTTAAAACCCCGGAGCAGCAGCGCAGCAACCGTAAGGCCAGAGCGAGAAAGACCCGGAAGCACCGAAAACGCCTGAGCCGTTCCTACAATAACCGTATCCTCCCCGGTAATATCTTTACCCCCTCTATCTTCTTGTATCGTCTGCTTCCCTTTTAGCTGCAAGGCGGCAGTAACAAGCAGGAATGCGCCGATTGCCCCCATTACCGCCCGCCCCGTAAGCTGCATCTCGTCTACCATAGACTCCTCTATGGAAGCAAAGAAGATATAGCCCACACACCCGCTGATGATGGTGGTAAGCAAGAGAAATTCAGTCAACTTCCTCTCCGCGGCTGGCGCACGTCTGTACGATACTATTGTACGCAGTATGCGGCGCACATCGTTCCTAAAATACACAACGGCCGAAAGAAGTGTGCCAAGATGTAAAAAGAGAGCAAGTTCTATCATCTCCCGCAGCGAGACACCGGGAGTAAGATAGAGCTGCGCAAGCACAAGAGCGCCTTCTGAGCTCACAGGAACCCACTCCGCAACCCCCTGAATAACACCAAGTATAAGTCCGTCTAGCATAGTCACTGCATAATACTTAATATTTTCATCAACTTATCCTTGTTGGTTGGATTTACACGCAACACCTTAGGCGACGCTGAGGTAAGGTCTATAATAGTGGACGGCTCCGCCTCCGCAACCTCGCCCGCGTCAAGCACAAGGTCTGGGCGCTCCTCTCTGTCTTCAAATCTACGCACAATATCCTGGCCACTCACAAGCGGCTCTTCGCCAGAGACGTTTGCGGACGTGGCCGTCACCGGGCCCTCAAAGTCACGTAGGATACTCAGGCAGAGTGGGTGATCCGGAATTCGCAGTGCTACCGTGTCTGTGCCGCCTGTGGCCTCGTTTGGTACAATGCTTCTTTTTTTAAAGACAAAAGTAAACTGTCCCGGCCACAACTCCTTAAGAAGCGGCTCGTGTTCGTCTTTAACCTCCGCGAGTGTTCGCGCCATAGCAACAGAACTCACTATGAGCGGAACCGCCTTGTCAGAAGGTCTGCCTTTTACGGTAAACAGCCTGTTGACCGCCACGGGATCAAGTGCATTTACGCCCATGCCATAGAGTGTGTCTGTAGGAAAAACGACAACACCGTCTTTTAAAAGCCGCAGTGCCGCCTCTTTGGAGGCAAGTTCGTATGAGCTAGGGTATGTTGCGTCAATAACCTGCATTATGTGGTGACAAAATTGACAAGCTTGTCTTTTACAATAATTGTTTTTCTCACCTCCGTGTCTGCAATATGCTTTTGTATGTTTTGCAGTGCCCGTGCCGCTTTTTCCAACTCTTTTTCTCCCGCCCCTGCCTTCGCCTCCATGGTCTCGCGCAATGTGCCGTTCACCTGCACCGCGATTGTCACCGTATCTTTCTCTAAGTACCGGGCGTCTGCTTTTGGCCACTCGTGCTCCCATATCTGTCCGTCGTATCCACCCTGCTCCCACAGCTCTGCGGTAACATGGGGCGCAAACGGATGCAAAAGCTGGAGAAACAGGCCAAACACCTCCTTGTTCGGTTCCTTTTCCAAGCTAGAAAGAAGAATCATAAGCGCCGCGACCGCCGTGTTAAACGAAAATCCTTCAATGTCCCGCGTCACCTTATCAATGGTGGAGTGGACGGCGTGAAGAAGTTCCGAGCTTGCTTTCTCTGCTGGAACACCTTCAAGTGCTTGTCCCAACCTCCACGCGCGGGTTAAGAACCGGAATACTCCCACAATTCCTTTTGTGTCCCAAGGGCTGGAATCTTCAAAAGGTCCCATGAACATTTCGTACACTCGGAACGTGTCAGACCCATAATCTTCAACAACTTCATCAGGGTTGACAACATTACCCTTCGACTTGGACATTTTTTGACTGTCAGTACCAAGAATAAGACCAACATGTCGAACCTTCATGAACGGCTCTGCAAATTTCAGGTAGCCCTCATCGTAGAGAAACTTTGTAATAAAACGCGAGTAGAGCAAATGTAGTACCGTATGCTCGGCCCCTATGACGTAAAGATCAACAGGGAGCCAGTGTTCTAATTTTTGTCTGGAGGCAAATTCCCTCTTGTTTCGTGGGTCCGTGTAACGTAAGTAGTACCACGAAGAATCGATAAACGTATCCAAGGTTTCGGCGTCTCTTTTGGCCACGCCGCCACATTCGGGACACTGCGTGTTAATAAAACTTTCAGAACTTGCCAGCGGTGGCATTCCCCGCGGCTTGTAATCCACGTCATCCGGTAAGATCACCGGTAGTTCATCTTTAGGCACGGGGACAATTCCACATTCTTTACAGTGAATCATTGGTATAGGAGTGCCCCAGTAACGCTGCCTAGACACAAGCCAGTCACGCAGACGGTACTGCACCTTCTTCTCTCCTCCCACCTTTTTGGTGATAACCTCCCGTGCCTCTTCAGACCTCATACCATTAAATTCCTTTGAACGGACCAATATACCCTCGCCCGTGTAAGGCATGCCGCCCTTCCGTATACCCCCTGACGCAGGCTCCCCTCCTTCTATAACGCGGATGGTCTCCAGGCCGTGCCCTTTGGCGAATTCATAGTCCCGCTCGTCGTGCGCCGGCACCGCCATGATCGCTCCCGTACCATATGTGGCGAGCACGTAATCTGCTATCCAAACAGGAATTTCTTTCCCGCTAGCAGGATTTGTCGCGGTAACGCCCTCAAGAACAACCCCTGTTTTCTTTTTGTCTTCTGCAATGCGCTCGCGCTCAGTCTTCTGTGCTGTTTTTTGTACGTACTTTTGTACCTCTTGCGGATTTTTAACGAATGCCTTGAGCTTCTGCACCAGCGGATGTTCCGGCGCGAGCACCAAATACGTGGCGCCAAAAAGGGTGTCGGGCCGTGTAGTAAAAACCTCCATCACTTCGTTGGTTTGCTTTATTTTAAACGTGACTTTTGCGCCTTCAGACCTGCCGATCCAGTTTCTCTGCATCGTTTTTGTTTGTTCCGGCCAGTCTAATCCCTCAAGTTCTTCGAGCAGTCTGTCTGCAAATTGAGTAACTTTAAAAAACCACTGTTCAAGCATTTTCTGCTCAACTTTTGCACCACACCTCTCGCATTCTCCAGAAACAACCTGTTCATTTGCGAGCACCGTCTGATCCTTTGGGCACCAGTTAACTACTGC
>CAZPCT010000005.1:0-40438 GCA_964585325.1 uncultured Candidatus Saccharibacteria bacterium | reverse complement strand
TCTCCCTCTTCAAAGCACCGGTATGTGTCCGTAACGTAGTCATACACGCCTGCCACAGAGATGCCTAGTTTATCAAAATGACTCCGGCCCCCCACTTCGTGGAAGTCTTTTTGTACCTCAACATCTATAACGAGTAACTTTTGCATGAAAACACCTTAGCATAGTTATACGCCCCACTTGGCAAGACACAGCTTCTACCCTCACACCTGGAGTGAGACCTCTGTCTGCCACAAACCATCATTATTGCGGCACACACGCATGCCCGTGTAGGCAACTGTGTGTATGTTTTTATCCAACCTGTTGATGGGTATACCCATCAGATCCGCTTCAATTTCTGAATTAGTAAAGCGCTTGACACGCATTTCAGGAAATACGGCCTGGTGAACCTCTCCTTGCCACAGGGTCTCACTTAAAAAATCTACCATAAGGGCGTTTACGTCTATAGAGCTCACTCGTATAGGAACAGTCAGTTGCGGGTGGGAGGCGCGATACGGGCCGTAGACAACAGACGCCATGCCCTCCAGTGATAAGTGAAAAAGATCTTCAACCGTGCCCGCCCGCAGACGCAGGCGCACCTCATTCGTGCTCTCAAGTGTTAAAAAGGTGTCGCGGGCTGTAGACGGGGACTTCATGTGCCTCAGGAACGGTTGTTAAGAATATCTTTGACTACTTCCCGGTCATCCCAGGAGACCGCACCCGCCCCTGTCTGCATTGCCTGCTCGGCTCCCTTCCCTGTAATGACCACCACGTCTCCCGGCCCTGCTTGCGCAAGTGCGTGCGCTATTGCGTCCCTGCGGTCAATAATTATCTCAAACGGCGTCTTTTCTATACCGTGCGCAATTTCAGCCACTATAGCCTCGGGGTCTTCGTCATACGGGTCTTCGTTTGTCAGCACCACAAGATCTGCCTGCCGGCTCGCTATACGCCCAAATTCGGGCCGCTTCCACTTGTCTCTTCCCCCACCGGCGGCCCCCAACACTGCAATAAGGCGGCCTTTGGTGGGGAGCCACAGTTCACGAACGTTGCGGTAGACTCCCTCAAGCGCGTCGGGAGTGTGCGCATAGTCAATAATGACGCGGGGTTTTTCGGCAATGACCTCCAGCCGCCCGGGAACAGCGGGAGCAGTGGAGAGCGCGTCACGTATGTCCGCAAGGGGAAGCCGGAAGCTCAGAGCCACTGCAAGGGCACAGAGCATGTTTGATACATTAAAGTCCCCCACCAGCTCACTTGTAAAGGTGAGCCCGCCGTAGTCAAAAGAAATGCCCTGAGTACTCACGTTCACGCGCGAAGGAATGACCGCTTTCACCCCCCCTCTTCCGTTCTCTGCCTCCACACCAAATCCCCACTTCTCGTCCGCCTCAAAGTGGATGTAGTAGTACGCCGAAGGATCGTCAAGATTGACAATGCTAGCCGTGGAGACTCCCGGCTTCCAACGGTGAAGTGATGTGAATAACTTTCCTTTTGTGTCCCGGTAGGCCTCAAATGAGCCGTGTGATTCAATGTGCTCAGGTTGAAGGTTGGTAATGACAGCTCGGTCAAAAAAGATGCCGCGGTGCCGGTACTGCTTGATGCCTTCAGATGTCACCTCAACAATTACCACCTGACAGCCCGCCTTCTTGGCGCGCCTGAAAAATCGTTGGAGATCAAACCACCCCGGCATAGTGTTCTTTGCCGAACCCGCCTCTCCGCGTGCGCGTTCCGTTCCGTTAATATTCTCCCGCAACGAAGACAGTGAGGCCACGCGCAGTCCCGTCTTGTTAAACACGTGATGTAACAGAGCGACAACCGTTGACTTGCCGTTTGTGCCGGTAACGCCCACCACCAACATGCCGCGGGATGGGAGGCCGTAGAGTAGCGCACCCGCCTCTGCAACTACAAAATGACCCACAGGCCGTATGTGTTCAGGAACAAGGGGCCGGAATAGTTTGATAAATCGGATAAGTGCCTCCATGGTTACCTAAGAGATTTAAGTGTTGTATACAGACGATAGCACAGCGGGTGGAGAATGTTTTTCACATTACCCGGATACACGTGAGTGGTCCCTCCAAACCGTGTTTTGAACGTGGTCAGCCCTGGAAGCTTTTGTCTGTCCACCTTTCCCAGGTCATAGTGGTGAATGCCCCGCTCCGCATAGTGGCTCATCATGCGCCAATGCAGAAGATGGGGCGCCATCATTTCCCGCTTCCTTTCAGACGAACCCGCAAACAAGTGTGTGGCGCGCCCTTCCCATATCACGTACATGTTACTGGAAAGAAGCTCTCCTTCATGATACACGCCCCAGATCTCCACCATACCCTGTGGCGCAAGCGTCTCCCAGAGAGTGCGTATATACCCTTCGTGCCAGGCGCGTATGTCGTGACGCTCTGTGGTGTGTGTATACAGTTTATAGAACGGCCGCCACCCCTCTTCTTTGCGCACCACAAGGGAGTGTCGCTCCGCGCGGGAGAGATTCTGTTGAAGTGTGGGGTGAAAAGCGGCGTAGAGCGTGTCCGCGTTTTTACCCGCTATGTCCACAAGGTGCGTCCTGAGCGGTTGCCGGGTATGAGGAGTGACCGTTCCCAAAGCGGGGACCGGTTCTAGCAGGTCATATTCTAAAAAAAGCGTCCGACGGTCTGCCGCGTTGCGCAGAGCCAAAGAAAACGCGGAAGCATCCACCAGACCACGTGCGAAACCCCGAGCCTGGTGACCTTCCAGTAACGGGCCCATGGGCACGTACCCTTGGTTGGCCCCCAGCGGGAGTGGCCTGAAGACAACGTGCGCGAACAGGCCACCCGCGTCAACCTGCTCTACGCGCCACCCCAGCGCCGTATGAAAGGCACCCCACTCCGTGCTTTGCATAAAGTCACCCCCCGCAGCTTTTACTCGCCCGTTCCACGTTACCTTTTCCATACTCAGGCTCTCCCTAAGTGTTTTAGGGCGGCCCTCACCCGCTCTTCTGGCCCTTGGACGTCTGGCTCCACGTGCTCTAACGCTTCGCGCGCCTCGCGCCGCTTGTATCCTAAAGAGACAAGTGCGGACACGGCCTCGTCCTCCTCCGCAAGTGTGACAAGGTCTGCGTCAGAGGCAAAGCCGTGGGACTTCAACTTGGGCTCAAGGTCTATAACGATACGTTGAGCAATCTTTGATCCCACCCCAGAAACACGGGTGAACACGTCGGGTTTTTTGCTCTGAACAGCCCCCACAACAACGTTAAGCGAGAGGGTGTCTATAATATGCTGCGCGCTCCGTGGCCCCACTCCCGAAACCCCTATAAGTAACTCAAAAAAACGTAGTTCTTCATGGGAACGGAATCCAAACAGGTCCTGCACACCCTCCCGTACATACAGATAGGTAAACGTCTTGACCGCGCCTCCGTTTTCCTGCCACTCTTGGAGAGTGAGCGGGCCACAAAAGACGCGCCACCCCACCCCACCGGCATGCACAATGACAGACTTGTCGTCAGATGCGATAATGGCTCCTTCAAGATACCCGATCATTGTTTCGTATCATGTATTAAGTATCACGTATTAAGCGAGGACAGACGCGAAGCGCAGTGAATGCTTACTCCGTGAACAAGCGGAGCGTCTGTGCGAGCGCACTCCTGAGACAACAGTAGCGTAGCATCATGTACATATACCCAGCAACACAATGAAATTCACACTTTCCTCACATTACACTCTCACTGACGCCCAGCGTCACGCCACCAAAAAGCTGGTGTCTGGCCTGTCTGACAACCAGCAGTTCCAGACGCTCTTGGGAGTAACCGGATCTGGTAAGACGTTTACCATGGCCGCCGTCACAGAGGCGGTGCAGCGGCCCACACTTGTCATTTCCCACAACAAAACGCTGGCCTGGCAGCTATACCAGGAGTTTAGGGAATTTTTTCCGCACAACGAGGTCCATTATTTTGTCAGCTACTACGACTACTACCAGCCCGAAGCCTATCTTCCGTCCACAGACACGTACATTGAAAAGGACGCAAAAATAAACGAGACTATTGACCGCTTGCGTCACGCCGCCACGCAAGCGGTCCTCACCCGGAACGACGTGCTGGTAGTTGCGTCAGTGTCATGTATCTACAACATTGGTGACCCCGTCTCGTACAAAGAGGTCTCACTAAAAATAGCAAAAGGGGACACACGCCCTCGCCAACAGTTTTTGCGCGACCTTGTGCGGCTACGGTACGAACGCAACGACTACGCCCGGGAGCCGGGAACATTTGAGGTGAAAGGAGAGGTAGTTGTTATTTACATGCCAACCGGGGAAGAGGCACTTACTGTGCGCTTTTTTGGTGACGAGGTTGAGGCAATGGAACATTCCACGCAAGGAACGCTCGCCTCGTACCTCCTCTTTCCCGCAAAGCACTTCGTCTCCCCTAACGAAGACCTCTCGGGTCCCGTCGGCGCTATTCAGACAGAGCTCGCGGGACGGTTAAAGGAGCTGGAGAAAGAAGGGAAGATTTTGGAGGCGGCACGCCTGGAACAGCGCACGGGGTACGATATTGAGATGCTACGTGAGACCGGCTACGTGAGCGGTATTGAAAACTATTCCCGCCACCTCTCTAGCCGCCCAGCTGGGGCGGCTCCAGACACACTCCTTGATTACTTTGCCCTTGAACACAAAGACTTCCTTGTGTTTGTTGACGAGTCTCATATGACCCTCCCCCAGATTAGGGGCATGTATAACGGGGACCAGGCGCGCAAACAGGTGCTGGTAGACCACGGCTTTCGCCTTCCCTCGGCCCTGGACAATCGCCCCTTAACGTTTACTGAGTGGACAGAGCGTGTGCCACAAGGTGTCTTTGTTTCCGCAACACCTGGGCAATTTGAATACGAACACTCTCAAAAGGGACGCATGCGCTACGTAGCCGAACAACTTATCCGGCCCACACACATTCTTGACCCCACCATTGAGGTGCGTCCAACCACCAGCCAGGTTGATGACTTGGTGGTAGAAATACGAAAACGCATTAAGGTCGGTCAGCGCGCTCTGGTAACCGTCATCACAAAGCGGCTGGCAGAAGACTTGGCGCAACATCTTGACGACCTTTCCATCTCTGCCGCTTACCTGCATTCAGATATCCATACATTGGACCGTCCGGAAGTCCTTGCTTCACTTCGCCGGGGAGAAGTTGATGTGCTTGTGGGCATCAATCTGCTGCGGGAAGGGTTGGACCTGCCGGAAGTCTCTCTGGTGGCCATTCTGGACGCAGACAAGGAGGGATTTTTACGCAATGAGACCACGCTGGTGCAGACCATGGGGCGTGCCGCACGGCACCCCGAGGGGCACGTCATTATGTATGCGGACAAAGTGACAGGCGCGATGCGCGCGGCTATTGAGGAAACAGGACGACGCCGGGAGCATCAACGAGAGTACAACAAAATACACGGTCACGTCCCTCTGCCCATCCAAAAGAAGGTTGAACCCAAAAAGAAAGTGGGTGAGGAGCGCCCTGAAGAAAAATGGCTCCGAACGCTTTCTAAGGCGGAACTTAAAAAAGAGCTGAAAAAAGCGGTGGATGAATGGGATTTTGAAAAAGCTATTATCGCCCGTGATATACTGGGAGAGAATTAACAGTCCCCTTGAGCTCCTTCCTTCTTTAGCCCGGAGGTCGCCGTGTGGAGCCCTAAATGGTCTTTTGTGGGGTACGTGCTCCACCCCCCTGCTCTATTGGCAGGTATGGTGGTGGCGTCAGTGGGTGCAGCCCGCCACTATGGTGCGCTCGCCGGGGGAACACCCCCGTTCTGGAGCTTTGAATTTCTTGAGCTCGCCTGGAACGTGATCCCGGCAGCACTGGCAGTGCCCGCACTCTGGTACTACGCCTATCACCGGCGACATGATGTCCGGGCAACTATATGGGCAGCATGCGCCGCAGCGTTCACCATCCTTTTCTTCCTGCCCGTCATCCTCAACGTGTTTTCCCACGGCCTGCGCGCGCTCGGTCGCCCAGACGAGGCGGCGCTCGTCTTTCGCCACCGGTATGCGCTCTTCTGGACGCTCGGGTGGCCAGCCAAGGCGTTCCTCGCGCTCTTCGTCCTCTGGCTCCCTACTCACGCCTGGAAGCGCGCCCGCGCCCGCTGGGCGTCCCTCTTTCGTCCCCGCTCCTCTCTGTAAATTACGAGGGGCGGGGACGTTTGCCCTTTTGGGCCATATTTGGTACTATTGCCCCGCTATGCCAATCACAAAATCAGCACAGAAGGCCCAGCGTCAGGCAGCAACACATGAAGTGGCAAACAAGCGCGTCAAGAAAGAGATGAGAGAGACGGTGCGCTCGTTGGAAAAAGCTATTGACGCACGCAGTACGGATGAGGCAGCCCGCCTGCTTTCCGTTGCATACAAAAAACTAGATAAGGCGGCCAAAAAGGGCGTCATCCATCACAACACTGCGTCACGAAAGAAGTCCCGGCTGTATCGCGCGGTCAAGCGACTTCTTGTGCCGTCACAGCAAAAATAACATCCTCTAGAGCCTCGTACGGCTCCTTGAGTCCCGTCTTGACCATATGGTCTGCCATAGCGAGTGTGCTGTGGAGATGAACAAGTGTTGAAAGCGAAAAGGCGCGTGCTAACGCGCTATTTTTGCGCACCACGAAGGGGTGCAGTTTGTGGGTTGTGGTAAGGCGCTCCTCGTGTCCCAGCTCTTGTGCTTCTTTAATAGTAAGAAGCGTACGCAACTCGTAGGCAAACATGGAAAAGATCTGGAACGGGTCGTCCCCCGCCTCCTGGTGCTTCTTGAGGAGGAGTAGTGCCCCCGCGGCGTCTTTTTTGCCGAGCGCGTCTATGGTGTGAAACACGTCCGCCTCCGCTCGCGCAGGCACGAGCGTGGAAACCATACTGGAGGTGATTTTTTCGCCGTTCGCGTAGGATAGGAGCTTATCAAGTTCTCGCGACAGCGCGAGCATGTCCTCACCCCGCCGGTGAACCAGCACAGAAATTGCGTCTGGGTCACTCTGTCCCTCCCTCCGCGCCACGTATGATTCAATCCAGCGCCGCAGTTGTGAACCAGAATAGGGAGAAAACTCCTGAACAGTGGCGTTTTTTGTAAAATACGCGCCCAAAGAGTTTTTCTTTTCTTTTTCCATACGCCACCCCTTCTCATAGCACACCACCACAATATCCTTTTGTGTAGAAATGTCGCTTTTTTGAAAAAGTCTCACCAGTTCTTCTTGTTCCTCTGGGGAAAGAGCGGTAAGACCCGTAACGTATACCAATCGCATGGTGGTAAACAGAGATTGCGTCTCAAGAACGTCCCTCAGTGCCGCAAGCTCGCTCTCGGTAACATCAATTTTATGCAGTCCAAGGCCGTCCGGGTACTTGGCGAGGTAGCGTGCGATAAAGACCCGAAGCTTGTCTTCAAGCAGATACGCGTTCTCTCCGTAGTAGAAATACAACATTTTCTGATATATGATTTACGACTTCAGATTGCAGATTTTAAATCATCAATCTGCGATCATGCACCTGCAATCCGTTTCATCTCTCCCCAGCTGGGGCCCACCTCCACATCAACCACTAATGGCACGTCCAGCGTAATGACTCCTGTCATCCGTTCAGCAATACGGGGTGCGTATGCGTCCACCACCCCGCGCTTCACCTCAAACACCAGCTCGTCGTGCACCTGTAGGATCATATAGACGTCCGCATTGTCGCGTATGTGCCCGTCTATCTCAACCATGGCAGCTTTAATAATATCCGCTCCCGTGCCCTGGATAGGCATATTCATGGCAATGCGCTCCCCCGCCGCCTGTATACCAGGATTGTTAGACGAAAGCTCTGGAAGAAACCGTTTGCGACCCCACACCGTCTCCACATACCCTTGGGTATACGCGCGCGCCTTCGTTTCTTCCAGGAACGTCCAGAGACCCTCAAACTCACTTTTATAGGCGGTGATAAACTTTTTAGCTTGTTCAAACGGAATGTCTGCCGCCTGAGAGAAGGCCCGCGGGCCCATACCATAGAGCACACCAAAATTAAGCACCTTGGCCTGTCTGCGCATATCTCTTGTCACTCCCGTAGGCGGGACCCCAAACACCTCCGCGGCCGTACGAGTGTGAATATCCTCACCCTCCGCAAATGCCTTCATCATTATTTTGTCTTTTGAAAGGGCAGCTGCTATGCGCAACTCCAGCTGGGAATAGTCGGCCGCCAAAATGCAGTAGCCGTCCCGAGCCACGAACGCCTTGCGTATGTCTTTACCAAACGTCCCACGAATAGGAATGTTTTGTAGGTTGGGATTTTCAGACGAGAGGCGCCCTGTTGCTGCGCCAAACTGCTTGAACGTAGTATGAATCCGGCCGTCTTTTGCGTCTACCAATTCAGGTAGGGTATCCAAGTATGTTGACTTGAGTTTGGAAAGCTCCCGCCACTTAAGCATGAGCCCCACAATAGGGTGTTCTTCCTGAACTTTTTCAAGCTCCGCGGCAGCAGTTGAATACTGCCCCGTCTTTGTTTTTTTTACTTTTGATCCACCCAACTCAAGTACGTCAAACAGTATCCTGCCCACCTCTTGTGGAGAGTTAAGATTAAACTCCTCTCCCGCCAACGACACAGCCTTCTTCTCTATGTGTGTAAGCTCTTTATCAAACTGGGCACTGAGCGTGGTGAGCACTCGTACGTCTATCCGGAACCCTGTCTTCTCTATGTGTCTTAATACAGGCTCCAGCTTCTTCTCAAGTTGGTACACTTTTTCAGAAAGCACTCCTTCCCTAAAAAATCTCTCCGCGTCGGTTTCTTCAAGGGGGGCGCTCTTTTGGCCCGTCTCAAACTGCGTATCATTTTCCAGACGCCGGAGCAGGCTTTTAAATCCAAGTGCCGCAAAAAGTTTTTGTGTCTCTTGGCGCACAGCAAAAACAAACCCTGCTTCCTCCAACGAAAATGAGATGGGTACATCCTTCCTGATAGTGGCGAGCTGTTTTGAAAAAAACGCTTGATCCCGGTGCGTTTCTAGTTTTTCCTTCAGTTTTCCTGCGACTACCGGGCTCTCATCCAGGTGGGCATAAAGATTTTCAACCGTTTCATGTTCAGATAGAAGCGCTATCGCAGTCTTCTCCCCTACGCCCGGCACGCCGGGTATGTTGTCAGAAGGATCTCCTTTGAGGCCTTTATAATCCGTCAGCTGTGTTGGAGAAAGATCGCCAAACCGCTCCCGCACGGCTTTTTCGTTGTAAAGCGACGTATCGGTTACGCCCCGACGCAGTGTGTACACCTGCACCCGGTCCCCATCCACCAGTTGTAGGGTGTCCAAGTCCCCGGTAACAACAACAACTCGCAGATCCTTTGTGCCCTTCACCTGTTCAACCACTGTGCCAATAACATCGTCCGCCTCAAACCCCTCCTTTTCCAGCACGGGAATACCAAAACTCTCAAGCACGTTTTTAACTACGGGAATCTGGGCCCGCAACTCTGTGTCCGCCTCCTTGCGTGTTGCTTTGTATTCGGCAAACTCCTTGTGCCTGAAGGTGGGGCGGGCCACGTCAAAGGCAGCAACCACGTGGGTGGGGCTCAGCTCTTTGAGCACTTTTATAAGTACGCTGGTAAATCCATAGACCGCATTCAGCGGCTCACCGCGGGGAGAGGTAAGCGAAGCAGGAAGCGCATGATACGCACGGTGAATCAGTGCGTGCGCGTCAATAATGACAAGTGTCTTAGGAGTTGTTGTCATTGATCTCAATAGTTCGGGTATGCTCGTCAACAATACCAAATGACATCCAAAGGGCGCCTTGAGGAATGATGTCTCGTATGCGGTCTGCCCACTCAACCACGGTGATGGTGTCCGGAGCGCTCATTAGTTGAGGCAACTGGAGTGCCGCAAACTCTTCCGAAGACGCCACGCGATATGCATCAACGTGCACAAGAGCGCTCTTGCCGCACACGGGCACGGGGATTGGGTAGGATTTTATCAATAGAAAAGTGGGGCTTATAACAGCCTCGCCTATGCCTAAAAAAGTAGCAAACCGCCGCGTAAAAGTTGATTTTCCAGCACCCAACTCACCAATCAAGGCACACACCAGCGGCTGGCCTGCGGCACGTTCAAGACGCTTCTTCATTTCCAGCCGCACAACCTCATCAAGATCGTGCGGGCCCCGCACAGTGTGAGTCATGTGCTGTATCCTAACAGACGCACCCCCCGAAGGAAAGGTTCGTATTTTTACCTCTCTCACGCTACAATGAAACCATGGACGAACGTTCGTTGGCGCAGGAGCGCGAACAAAAACTAAGGGAGCTTCAC
Source organism: uncultured Candidatus Saccharibacteria bacterium (assembly GCA_964585325.1). Classification (GTDB taxonomy): domain Bacteria; phylum Patescibacteriota; class Minisyncoccia; order JACQLN01; family CAZPCT01; genus CAZPCT01. Next base: position 30,237 of record CAZPCT010000005.1, on the reverse strand, counting down.
CGTTCTGGGGCGGAGTCTTCTCTTGAGCGAGAAGCGAAGCAAAGAGGCATGCCGTACACCAACATTAGTGGCGACCCTCGGCAGCTCAAGCGTGACGTCATTGCGCTCATCCCGCAAGACGACGCGGAGCGGGGGCGCATTGTTGCACTTGAAAAACAACAAAACAACCTACGAGTGGGGGTGGTAGACCCAGACAACACAGAGACTCTCCAGGTTATGCGTCGTTTAAGCGAACAGGGGTTCGTTGCCACACCTGTGCTCATCTCTCCCCCATCCTTTTCCCGCGCCCTAGAAGAGTACAAACAGATTCCCCGCACGCGAGACGACATTGGCGATACGGTACACATAGGCACCACAACCCCTTCCACATCAACACTCGTTTCCTTAAAAGAGGCCGCCCCAAAGGCAGCCGAGGAAAGCACCAGCGCCCTCTTTGAACTGCTGCTTGCTTCTGGGCTTGAGCTGGGGGCTTCAGACCTTCATATTGAGCCAACAGACAGCGGCGCGCGTCTGCGTCTGCGTCTGGACGGCATACTCCAGGATGTGGCCACCATCACTCCCGATGTCTACCGGCGCCTTCTCTCCCGCATCAAAGTTGTTGCGCACATCCCTCTCAACATAACCTCAACCGCCCATGATGGCCGCTTCACGGTAGCCCGCAACACACGAGAGGCAGAAGTTCGCGTCTCCATTCTTCCCAGCCCTGAGGGTGAGTATCTGGTACTGCGTCTTCTGAATCCAGACGCTGTTGCTCTTAGTGTAAGTGAGCTGGGATTAGAACAAGATTTGTGGGACGCCTTGCGCCCTCAACTAGAGCTTCCTAATGGTATTGTTCTGACCACGGGACCCACCGGATCGGGTAAGACCACCACGCTCTACGCCTTTCTTGCGTATTTAAAAAAGCCTGAAGTGAAGATAGTGACGCTGGAAAACCCTATAGAGTATCATCTTGATGGTATATCCCAAACGCAAATTGAGGACAAAAAGGGATACGGCTTTGCCGAGGGTATTAGGGCCACTCTTCGTCACGACCCAGACATTATTTTAGTTGGGGAGATACGGGATGGTGAGACGGCAGAGACAGCCCTGCATGCCGCGCTGACGGGCCACCTCGTGCTCTCTACGCTCCACACCAATGATGCGGCCGGCGCCGTACCCCGGTTTTTAGATCTTAACGCAAAACCACCCATCCTCGCCTCGGCGTTGCGGGCAGTAATCGCCCAGCGACTTGTGCGTCGTCTATGCGACGCATGTAAAAAACCACTAGAAGAAGGTGAGTATCAAAAAGTGTTTACCGAAATAGAGGGCGCGTTTCAAAAACATCCGCAGCTCCTCCCTTCGCTTGAAAAACGCCCGCCGATCTTTGCCGCAAAAGGGTGCATAGTCTGCTCAGAGACCGGATACCAGGGCCGGGCAGGAGTGTTTGAGCTTCTTGTAGCAGATGCGGCGTTTGAAGAACTTCTTTCTCGTTCGCCCACCCACCACGAGGTTCAGACATACGCAGATGAGCGCGGATTCCAAAGTATGTATATCAACGGGCTCCGTAAAGTGGTGCAAGGCTCCACTACCCTAGACGAGGTGCACCGTGTGACCACACCAGGAACCTAGCGTACACGGAGGTGCGTCCAACAGAAAAAGACGCCTTAAGGCGTCTTTTTCTGTGTCTTTGCCGATGGGCCTGTGCTAAAGCTGCTCTTGGGAACAGCCACCGAAACATTGGGAATCACGGAGTGAGAAAGGTCCCGAGGAGCGGTGCAGACAATGCGTTAGACGCATCATCCATTCCGTCCTAGTTCTGAGGACAATCCTCATTTAGCACAGACCCACAAGCAAAGAGTACAAAAATGGAGAGATATAGAATCTCCTCCAATAGTCCCATTGTAACTGATGCCTACTAAGCTGTCAACCCCTACACCTAAATGTGCTAGAATAGAAACAATGATCAAGAAAGGCACAGAGACAACACCTCAGCACACCAGTGAAGATGAGCGCCTTGATGCGACATTACGGCCCCACACCCTGAAAGAATATGTGGGACAAGACCGCATAAAGGACCTATTGCGCATTTTCCTACAGGCCGCCCAAAAGCGGGGCGAGGCGCTTGATCATGTCCTTCTCTCAGGACCCGCGGGGCTGGGAAAAACGACACTGGCACACATTATTGCTCAAGAAACGAGCGCTCCTATCCGCGTCACCTCGGGCCCAGCAATAGAGCGTGTGGGAGACCTTGCAGCAATATTGACGAATCTTGAAGAGCGAAGTGTTCTTTTTATTGATGAAATACATCGTCTCAACCGCGCGGTGGAGGAAGTTTTGTATCCCGCCATGGAAGACTTTACGTTTGATATTGTGGTGGGAAAAGGTCCGTCCGCACGCACTGTACAACTACAGCTCCCACACTTTACGCTCGTGGGGGCCACCACCCGATCGGGGCTCCTCTCTGCCCCTTTCAGATCACGGTTTGGGGCAAATTATCATCTTGATTTTTATAGCACAGGGGAAGTTGGCACCATACTTGTTCGTTCCGCACGCATCCTCAACGTAGAGGCAGACGCAAGCGCCCTGGCCGCTATTGCTGAACGAGCGCGCCGCACCCCCCGTGTGGCAAACCGCCTATTAAAGCGGGTGCGGGATTATAGCCAGGTAAAGGGAGATGGGCGCATTACCCTTGACTCGGCGCGCGCAGCGCTTGAGATGTTGGAGGTTGACGCACATGGCCTTGAACAGATGGACCGCAAAATATTAACAGCCATTGTCACCACTTTTAATGGGGGGCCTGTGGGACTTCACGCCCTGGCCGCCTCAATAGGGGAGGAGCAAGACACTATTGCCGATGTGTACGAACCATATCTGCTGCAAGCAGGGTTTATCACCCGCACACCAAAAGGACGGGCCGCTACTCCACTCACCTACGAACACCTAGGGTCTGGGGGAGGATCCCTTCTGCGCCAACCACCTGCACGGTAACCGAAGAGTCGGTAGCCCCCCGCTCCGTGTCCGTAAAATAAGACCGGGCGGTTATTTGATAGGATCCGGGCTCCGGAAGAGGTGGAAATTGAAGCTCATATACCTCACTTCCTCCCGAAAAGGTTTGAATGAGGTTGCTATTAAGATAAAACTCAACGCGCTCCACTTCGTTAGGAGCGTTATTTTGTGCACGCACAACGAACGGACCCCCGCCTAAAATAGCGCCTGACGACGGTGAGGTAATGACCACTGGTCCACCCTGCCCCTCGCCTTCCACCGCCCCACCAAACCATCCTCTTACGGGCGCCTCCCAGTTTGTGTAAAGAGGGTCTTTGTTTGAGGGTACGGGCCCAAGAGGATCGTCTTTGGCTACATAGTGTAAAATAGTGTGCACCTCTCCATCCACCACGTACTCCCCGTTCAGTATCGCTTTATTACGCGGCCGAGGATCTGGTGAGGAAAACCCCTCTGCGGGAAATTTCTTATTCCCGTCTTTGTCCTCTTGTTCAAAAGCCTCTTCCAAAAAAGATCTCCAGATGGGGCCGGCAAGAGAGATGCCCGGCTCTGCACCCGTCACCGGCCTATTGTCGTTGTTTCCTGCCCACACACCCACGGCAATATTGGGTGTATAGCCAAACGTCCACCCGTCCCTAAAGTCGTTTGTTGTTCCTGTTTTCGCCGCCACTTGTCTATTGGCAAAGTTCAGTCTGTTATTTATTCCAAAAACAAGAGAGCGGGCTTGATTGTCGCTAAGGATGTCTGTGACCATGCGTGTCACCTGGGAGTCCATCACGCGCACGGGTTGCTCTTTGAATTCTTCCAGAACATTACCCTCCTTGTCCTCAATACGTAATATCCCCACCACGGGATTTCTTGTGCCGTCATTGGCAAGAACGCCGTACGCACCCGTAAGCTCCACAAGCTGCACCTCTGCGCCCCCCAAAACAAGTGACAAACCATAGCGGTCTCTGTCGCGAAAGGTTGAGATGCCAACATCCTGTGCTGTGCGAATAACGTTATCTATACCGGCCAAATAAAGTGCTTTGACCGCAGGTACGTTTATAGAATTCGCGAGCGCGGTCCGTATGTTGATGGGCCCCCTGAACGTCCCGTCAAAGTTCCGTGGATGATAACACTGTACACCAGACCGGCTCGGCGTTCCCCCAGGACTGCACGAAGCATTAAATTCGGTAAACAGGTCAAATAGAATGGTGTTGTCCGTGTATCCTTTCTCAAAGGCTGTCGCGTACACGAACGGCTTGAATGCGGACCCCGGCTGCCTCTCTCGCACAGCTACGTTCACGTGTGGCTCAAACCTGCAGTTAACGCCTGGCGTGCAGCCAGCCGGGAGCGACTCCTCAAAAAAGTCTCTGGAGCCCACCATGGAGAGGATCTGGCCCGTCTTGGGGTCAACCGCGACAAGGGCAGCGTTAAACGCTCCTCTTGGTTGGTTTATCGCCGCTTGCTCTCGTACAATCGTCTCAGCTTTTTCTTGAAGGTCCCAATCTACGGTTGTGATAATCTTAAGGCCCTGTTGCGCAAGAAAGTCGGGACCATACTTCTCTTCAAGGAGCTCCTGAATATAAAAAACAAAGTGTGGGGCTTTGATGCCTGTGCGCGCCTGAGAAAACTCCAGCTCCACTTCCTTAGCTTCCACTGCCTGTTCGGGGGTGATGAAACCTAGCTCTGACATGCGGTCAAGCACTAAGTTCTTGCGTCCCACAAGCTCGTCTACGTGGGAACCGTACGGCGAGTAGTATGTGGGTGCCTTAGGAAGAGCGGCCAAGAGCGCCGCCTCAGGTAATGTAAGTTCTCGCGCTGGCTTCTCAAAAAAGGTCTGGGATGCAGACTCCACGCCATATGCGTTGGACCCGTACGCGATCTGGTTGAGATAAAACCCAAGGATTTCGTCTTTTTCATACCTACGCTCAAGCTCAAGCGCCAGAATGGCCTCCTTAACCTTCCTGATAAGGGTGCGTTCGGGAGAGAGGATAGAGTTCTTTATGAATTGCTGTGTGATAGTGGAGCCTCCCTGTGTCCGTTCAGAGCGCAGGTTGCTCAAAAACGCACGGACAATGGCCTTGAGGTCAATACCAACATGTTCGTAAAAGTTTTGGTCTTCAATGGCGATGGTCGCCTGTTTGACGTGTGTAGGTATTTCTTCAAACGCAATGACTGTGCGTCGCTCTTCCTCGTAAATGTCGTAGAGCACCACCTCGCCCGTGCGGTCATAGATTTTTGTTGACTCAAGCACAAACCGTGCTTCAATGTCCGCAGGCTCCGGCAGAGTAACAGCAAACACCAAGAACGTAGCCAAACCCAGGGCCACTAGTACAATAATACCTACGGCCAAAAGCCGTAGGATGCGCAATTTCTGTGGATGTTTCTGTTCGCTCATTTTGCGTCCTTACTCTAGCGCATTTTTACGTAAAACAAAAGGTGTCAAACGGACCACTATCTGGTATTGTAAACTATATGCCACACATTGACACGGACACACAAAAAATAGACGAGCTCCTCTCGCGTTCTGTGGATTCCGTCTACCCAACGCGTGATGACTTGAGAAAAAAACTGCTGCGTGGTGAACAGTTGCGGGTATATATGGGCATTGATCCCACCAGCACATATGTGCACCTGGGCCACTCAACCAACTACATTGTTCTGCGCCGCTTTCATGAGCTTGGCCACAAAGTTATTGTTCTTATTGGCGACTTCACCGCCATGATAGGAGATCCGAGTGATAAGACAGCAACCCGGGTCCGACTCTCGCGTGACGAGGTTATAAAGAATGTGGAAACGTACAAAGAGCAAATAGGCAAGATACTTGATTTTGGCAACACAGAAAACCCCATAGAGTTTCGCTTTAATGCTGAGTGGTTGAGCAAACTTACTCTTGAAGAGCTTGCTGACCTCGCCTCACATTTCACTGTCCAACAAATGTTAGAACGGGATGTTTTTGAGCGGCGCCTTACAGAAAAGAAACCTCTCTATGTGCACGAGTTCTTCTACCCACTTATGCAGGGATACGACTCTGTTGCACTTGAAGCAGATGTTGAGGTGGGCGGCACGGACCAGACGTTCAACATGCTTGCGGGCAGAACGCTTGTAAAGAGATATTTGGGCAAAGAAAAAAATGTTCTCACCACCACACTCCTTGAAAACCCTAAGACCGGAGAGAAGCTAATGAGTAAGAGCGAGGGCACGGGCGTAGGACTTAATGAAGACCCACAAACTATGTTTGGGAAAGTTATGGCCCTCCCCGACGAGAGCGTTATTCAGTGTTTTGTTGACTGCACCACCCTCCCTGCTCAAGAAATTGAAACCTTGAAGAAAAAACAAAAAAGCAAACCAAAAGAGGTTAAGGAACGTCTAGGAAAAGAAATTGTGCAGATGTACCACTCTGAAGAAGAAGCACAAAAATCTTGGGAGGAGTTTGGGCGCGTATTCGCAAAAGGTGGGGTTCCCTCAGACGTTTCCGAAGTAACCGCGGCATATCCTCAAGAGCGGCTCTATATAATCCTTTCAGATACCAACCTTGTCTCCTCTAACTCTGAGGCGCGCCGTCTTATAGAAGATGGCGCGGTTGAGGTTGATGGCAACACCATCACCGACCCTCACCAGGAAATAAACCTGAAAAACGGCGTCGTCATTCGTGTGGGGAAGCATCGCTTTATCCGTATACAGACAAAGAAATAAAGAACAGCGCCGTAACGGCGCTGTTCTTTTAATGTGTCAGTAGTTTAGAGGTCGTCCTCATCGTCACCAGCGTCGTCCCACTCTTCGTCGTCTTCGTCCTCACCCTCTTTGTCCTCGTCCTCATCATCCCCATCTATCTCCACGTCCTCATCCTCATCATCCGTTTCTGTTGTGTCCACCTCTTCTTCATCCCATCCCTCCTCTTGGTTCAAAAGGGTATTGTTGTACGTAAGGTGTGTCATATATGTGTCTGCCGCAAGCGCGGCGCTCAATATGGGCGACCTTTATTAAGATTCTCTGTGAGTATACTGTGGGCGGTTTTAAGGGTCAACCCCCGCGCTCCCGTGGATTATCTACACACCCTGGTGCCACCCCCGCGCCCCCGCACAAAGAGCTATTGCAAGAGCGTCAGCCGTATCATCGGGTGTAGGAATGCTATCAAGTTTAAGGAGAAGCGTGACCATTTTCTGCACCTCTTTCTTTGACGCCGCCCCGTACGTGCTCACCGCTTGTTTCACCTCATTAGGAGCATATTCTTGAACAACCACGCCCGCTTGAGCACATATAAACCTTATCACCCCCCGCGCCTCACTTACCTCCATAGCAGTTTTTTTGTTTTTAGAAAAAAACACTTTCTCAAGAGCAACAACGTCGGGCTTTTCTGCCTCAAGGAGTGTTGCCATCTCCTGACCCAGCGCAGCTAAGCGCTCGCCCACAGGAACAGAGCCAAACTCTAAGCACCCATAGACCCCCGCGTGATACTGCCCACCATCTTTAATAACCACACCATATCCTATACGGGTCGTCCCCGGGTCTATACCCAACACTTTCATAAATTAATGACGTTTGTTGTTACCCGCTCAACATCCTCATGCTCCTCAAGCGCCCTAATGATGCCCTGAAGGGCCTCCAGTTCGTTGCTGGGGAGTTCTAGGGGAGCAATGATAGAGCCCTCTTTAAACATCCAAACCACACTCCCTGCATCCGCAAGAGAGCTGTTGTTTTTTTGAAGAAGGTGTTTAATTTCCGCCACTGTTCTGTTGCGGTTGTCAGTAAGTGTTTCAATAAGAAGCGCTGCACCACCCGGCCCATACCCCTCATACACTGCGGGGGTAAGTTCTCCCACATCACCCTTGCCTGCGCCGCGGGCGAGCGCGCGTTCAATATTTACCTTGGGCATGTTTGCGCTCCGCGCCCGCTCAAGGGCATTTTTAAGAGCCGTGTTGGTCGCAGGATCCTCTCCACCCTCACGCACCGCGTGTTTGATCTCTCTAACTAAGTGCGAAAACTCCTTGCCGCGCTGTTGGTCGGCAACTCCTTTTTTTCTCTTAATTTGGGACCATTTATTGTGTCCGCTCATGTGATGGGGTAAAAACAATATCTGTTACATGACTTCGTTGAAGTCGGGCATTGAGACACTGCATGAGCGCTCTTTTATAGAGCCGCCCTAAAGCAGCTTCCTCAGAGGACGAACAGTGGACGTGGAGAGTTTTTTCTTTGTACGCCACTGGCGTAAGAATGACTCCAACCCCAACCTCTTTCAAAACCGGCTCCCATTCGTCTTGTATGGCTAAATATGCGCTGTGTGACCCGCTTGTTAGTTTTTGTGCGTACCTTTTAAGAAGTTGGTCAAAAGAAGAAAGCATTACGTTCTGAGCGGCATAACCACATATAGATAATCTTTGTTTTTTGTGGGTTGGATAAGAGCCGCCTTTTCACCATCAATAAACCGCATAAGCGCTTTTTTGTCTCCTATATTCTGCAACCCTTCAAGTAAGTACCGCCAATTAAAACTTATTTCCAACACCTCTCCCTCTATATCCGCTGTCACCACCGAAACACTCTCTCCCATATCAGGATCTTGTGTTTTGAACGTAACACCCTCTCCAGGTTCAATATGGAGGCGGATGTCGTTGATGCGACTAGAGAGGAGACTAACAAGGCGGATGTTTTTTACTGCGTTTTCAGTATCAATAATTGCTGAGGTGTTGAAGGTGGTGGGAATGAGTGTGGTGTGGTTTGGATATGTTCCCTCAATAGTTCGTGAAATAAGCCGATAGGTGCCTGTTTTGACTTCCAGCTGTTTTTCGTCGCAGCGCACCTCCACTTCGTCTTCTTCTTTTGTGATGCGGATAATTTCTGCCACCGTTCTTTGGGGCACAATAAGGGAAAAAGGAGGTGTAGTAAGTGTTTTAAAATCTTTTACCTTCCGTTGGGCAAGCCGAAAACCGTCGGCCGCCACAAAATCAATCTCTTCTTTTTTTTCTTTATAAAACAACACTCCTGTGAGCTCGGGCCGGGTATCTGAGACCGCAGTAAATGGGACCACGTTTGCTAGTGCCCCTGAAAAAACCTCTCCCTGTATTGTGAAAAGGGGTGTTTTGGTAAGTGTTGGGATAATAGGAAACTCATCACCCCCCTCTCCCTTAACCGTCCCAGAATACCCCCCTGCTTCAATGGCGAGGACGTGCTTCTTTTCTGAAAAAAGTGTGACGGTGTCACCCGTAAGGTTGGCGATTATTCCATAGAACACCTTGGCAGGAACTGTAAGCTCCCCCTTGGTTGTGGTTTTACAAGGGATTGTTGCCACCATCCCCACCTCAAGATTTGTAGCAGAAATAGTGAGCTGGTTGTTTTCAGCACGAAGAAGAACATTGTTGAGTATGGGAAGCGTCAGGTGCCGCGTAATGACCCGCTCACAAACCTCAAGGGCGGAACGAAGACGTGAGTGTGAGCAGGTTATATTCATAAAGTCTTTATTTAAAACTTATTACTATTAGCGGTGTGGGTAATGGGAAAACTGTAGAAAAGAAACGATTATTGAGTCTGTCACACAACCAAACAAATAATTTTCTCTTTCTTAAACAGGAAAGCGTGTGTATAACACACGGAAATAAACGGGAAGAAGAAAGTGATCTTTTTAACTCCGAGTGTTGTGCGGGAGTTATACCACTCCTACCACCACACTTTCCCAAAGATATGCACACTAATTCAAAAGACGACCTTTGATAAGATTAATTTCTTCAACCAACACACTATCCTTCTCCAACTCCTTACTTATTTTATTAACCGCATGCATAACAGTGGTGTGATCGCGGCCCCCAAACTTATCACCAATGTATGGGTAGGAATTTTTAAGCTCCTCCCTAATAAGATACATACACACCTGCCGAGGTTTCACAATCTCCCGTTTGCGCGACTGATTCATTAACTGCTCCTCTTTTACATCATAAAACTCTGAAACAATTTTAATAATAGTTTTAGGGGTCAACTTACTCCGCGCGTGTTGTTTGTTTGAGGTGATGAGGGATTTTACCTTATCTAAAGAAGGTTGTTTGCCGGTAAGGCGCATGGTGGCAATCACTCTATTAAGCGCTCCCTCCAACTCCCTAATATTAGAGGTAATAGTGTCTGCAATATATTCAAAAATATTATCATCCAGGTCTAGATTCTTCTCACCCGCTTTTGATTTTAGAATTGCAAGACGGGTTTCGTAATCAGGAGCGGATATGTCGGCGATCATACCACCCTCAAAGCGAGAGCTCAGCCGTTCTTCTAGTGTAGGAATAGCACTTGGTGGACGGTCTGAGGAGAGGACTATTTGCTTATTCTTTTCATAAAGGGCGTTAAATGTGTGAAAAAACTCTTCCTGCGTCTTCTCCTTTCCAGACAGAAACTGAATATCATCAATAATAAGTAAATCAACCCACCGGTATTCCTCTTTTACCTCCTCAATACCCCGGCCACTTCTAATGGCGCCCAAAATCTCCCCCGTAAACTGTTCAGAGGTGACGTATCGGACCCTTTTACGGGAGTCCTGCGCCAGCACAGTATTACCAATAGATTGGAGAAGGTGTGTTTTTCCAAGGCCGACACCACCGTACACAAACAAGGGGTTGTACACACTCCCCAAATTCTCGCTAACCGCCCGCGCGGCGGCGTGCGCCAGTTCATTAGAGGAGCCCACAATAAAGGTCTCAAATGTATACTTTTGATTGAGGTTCGTCTCCTTGTCTATGGTTGTGTCTCCAAAATTAAGTTGTGCGTCCATTGCGTCCTCTGAGGAACCGCGCGCCTTGTGCCCGGGCACGCCCCTTTCTGCCGCGCGGGCGTCTATCATAAACTTAACCTCCTTAATATCATTTGCGGTGTTCCTGAGTGAGCGGAGGACCAACTGATGATATTTGTTCTCCAACCACTCTTTAGTGAAGGCATTGGGAACCGCCAGAACCACCACCCCCTCCTTTTTGTTTACAATGGAGGTGTTTTTAAACCACGTGAGAAAGTTTGCCTTTGAAATAGACACCTCTATTTCGGCAAGGGCTGTTTGCCAGAGCTCTTCGGTGGTTGTGGGGGTGGGCATGTCGGTAGGATTTGTGAGAAACACGAAACTATAATGCAGGAGGTAGTATATCACATATCCACACCCCAGCGTAAAGAGTGAGGCAGAAACTATCTGATGTGGAAACATTGTTGAAGACGTGTTAATATACTTCCCCGTCAATGAATGAAGAACATAGAGGCGGTGCTATAGTCATAATAATTACCCTTTGCTAAACTACTGAATACATGCCACGCTCACAAGCGCTCACATTTAAACCTAAAAAGAAAAAGCGTAAAAAAACGCACGGTTTTCTTGTGCGCACAAAAACCAAAACAGGACGCCGTGTTCTTAAGCGCCGTAGGGCCAAGAACAGGAAAAGGTTGAGTGTGTAAACCACATGATACCCTCGGAAAAACGCATCGTAAAACAGGACGAGCGCGCGCAACTCAAGGCCCAAGGGAAACAAAAACACACGCGCTTTTTTGTTCTCTATCTTGCATCCTCTCCAGTACGACGCTACGGCATTAACGTAACAAGCGCGGTTTCAAAAAAGGCCACAGAACGGAACCGTGTTCGTAGAGCGGCCGCGGCGGCGCTACTGCGCGCCGAACCGGGGACCCCACCCCGGAGTATATACGTACAAGCTACCAAAAACGCACGAGGTGTTGCAGGGCGCGCTCTTCAAGAGGATATATTAGAAACACTCCGCATAGCATGATCCGCCCAGTCATTCTCTTTCTCATTCACGTGTATAAAAAAACACTTTCTCCTCAAACAGGGATTCTCCGTTTCGTATACTTTTCTCCCCTCATTACACTACACCCTGGACAGACGGGGTGTAGGTTTAATCAGACGTGCTCATCGTTTGCTCTTGAGCAGTTTGAGACCCGTCCACTAATGGCGGCCACACGCGCGACATACGCCCGAATAATACAATGTCACAACTAATATGTTCTCTACACTAAGCGCTCTTTTCACCACCGTGTTTACCCAACCTCTTTTTAACGCGCTTGTTTTTTTATATAACACCGTTGCACTAGAGGATTTTGGGCTTGCGGTCATTTATCTCACTGTTGTCATCCGGCTTATTCTCTGGCCGCTCTCCCACAAGGCGCTAAAGTCTCAACATAGCCTCAAAGAGCTTCAGCCACAGATAAAAGAAATCCAAAAAAAGCACAAGAACGACCAAGAGGCGCAGGCGCGGGAACTCATGGCCCTCTATAAAGAGCGAGGAGCCAACCCAATGGGGGGGTGCCTTCCCATGCTTGTGCAGCTACCCATCCTGTTCGCGCTTTATCACGTCTTCTTGGGTGGTGTAAAGCCAGAGTTTTTAGAGAATCTCTACCCATTTGTGAGCAACCCCGGTCTGCTGCATACTACACTACTGGGGTTGGTGGATTTGTCAGAACGAAGTCTCATCCTCGCGCTTATTGCGGGAGGGCTTCAATTTATTCAATCCCGCATGATGGCCCCCACCATGCCCACATCAGACAGTGACAACCCCGCAGCCGCGGCAGCAAACATGATGAGTAGGCAAATAGTATACTTTCTCCCTGTCATCACCACCCTTATTTCACTCTCTCTCCCCGCCGCACTCCCGCTTTACTGGGCCATTACAACACTCTTTACAATAGCTCAGCAGTTTGTGACAATGAGGGCCGGAACCAAACCCCTCACCAAATGATGCAGATACCAGGGTGAGGATAAGAATTCAAACATGTCATGGCCGAGGGTGTGAACGAACAACAAGTGGTTGATATCACAAAAAGTGTGTTGGAGCGCATGGGATACTCCGGCGCTTTGGTTGAGGTCTTTGTTGACGACACAGAACGTCTTCAGGTGCGGGTGCGTATTAAAGAAGAGGTAGGAATGCTTATTGGAAAAGGTGGCGAAACGGTTCGTGCGCTGCAGCACCTTCTGTTGCTCATAGTATCTAAACAAACGGACACACACTTTAAGCCTGGCGGGTTTGTGTTTGATGTTAATGATTATCTTAAAGACAGGGAGCAGTACCTAGTATCACTTGCCAAGGCCACCGCAGATGAGGTGCGCCAATCACACCTCCCTAAAGAGCTCATGGTGATGCCGGCATCTGAGCGTCGCATCATTCACGTCACACTTTCTGAAGAGCAGGGTGTACAGACGGAAAGTGTGGGCAAAAAAGGAGAACGGTGTGTTGTGGTAAAGCCGCTCTAGGTACGATTCGCTATAGTTTAAAACAAAGAAGCCGCACAACGTGCGGCGCCACTCTAGGTGAAAGGCCGTAACCTATAAGCCAGATCCCAGGCGGACCCTCCAGAGGGCGCCGTCGTTTTTGTTTATAAGAAACACATACCTACCGTCGTGGGAGAATTGTGGATGAATGCCGTCAATTGGAACACGCGCAAGTGAAACGGCTGTTGCTGTAGAAGAGATGCGCACCAAGTCACTTCTCTGGTTTGTCACCACTCCCTTGTAGTAGTCGTCTGGCATAAGGCGCGCGCCCGTTTGCGAGTAAAGAGTGCTGCACAAAAGTTCGTTTTCTGTAAGTGGGGTGCACCGCTCGGGCAGTGTTGTTACAGGAAGATAGCGCTCATCTTCTCCCACAAGCACCCCGGTGCGCAGGCGGCTCGTGCTGAGGGTCTCTGTAAAAAGAAGGGTGTTGTCAAAATAATAAGCACTGAGGCCGGCGCGCCCTTCCATAAGGCGGCTGAAAGCGCGTGTGCGTGTGTTGAGTGTATATGCTGTCCCAGGGGCTATGCCGGACGGGGCGTTCGTGATAAGAAGGCGTTCGTCGTCTATCCACCGGGCTTGCAGGTCCGGAATAGCAGAGGTTGCAAGAACCGTCTCTCTTCCACCAGCGTCCAATACAAGGCGGGTGGATATTCTGTCATCTACGTCTTCAATTCTCAAGAGCGAGCCCGCGGGAGCGAACCGTATGTCCCTGGCGGTGGCGGGCAAGGCGCGGGGCGCAGCGGTCGGCTCATCCCTGTCCCATATGTACCACCTACCCTCCAACGTGTTGGTGTTTATGACCTCAAACGCCACCTGTTGGCCGTCTGGAGAGACGCGCGCGGAAACAACAGGCGACAGGCTCAAGGGCCGCTCTTCCAGCACCACACCGGTCCCGTCCAAAACCTGCACCACACCTCCACCAGTCACTACCACAATCTCTCCCGCATCAGTGGCAGTAAATCCGGCGATGGGGCGGGCAGAGAGTTGCGCCAGGGGGGCGTCTGGGTCGGCGGTACTCTCAGAGACCAAAAGCTCTTCTGGGGACGGAAGGGTGTCACTAAATAGGGGTGGCTTCGGCTCTTCCCGCAACACAAAAACGTATACAGAAAGACCAGCGAAAACGAGAGCCAAGATGGCAATAGTTATGAGTAGGAGATTTTTTTTCATGGTCATTGTGCAGTGCATGTGCCGACACTCGCGGGCGCGTTTGAATTTTCAGCGCGTACACATCGCAATGGAGGTGCGCAGACGTCAATCACATTTAACAAACAACTTTCCCCCAACTCCAGTTGGTCAGGAAGAGCGCATGTCCCAGACCTGAGACCACTTTGTCCTCCTCCAATATAACCCGTGTGTTTACATTCTAGGTTTTGGTACTGTAAACACTCCGGCCCCGTGCCGCCCCCTGCCAAGGTGCAAGCGGTCCCATAACCTGCTTCGGGCCCGGGCCGAGGGTCGTTTGTACTTCCCCCACCAGGACTTTCTGGGAGTGTGGATTTGGGCGGCTTAACAAGCGGTTCTCGTAGTTTTGTGAGATCCGGATTAATAAGATTAAGAAGGAGAACAGAGACACCCAGCAAAAGAAGGCCGTAAACAACTCCCTGCATGCGGTCTCTGGCGTCCCTAATACCCTCGTCCTGCCGTGAGGTCATCCACCTGATGCCCGCATAGACCAAAGAAATGAACGCCACCGCCCCTACTATGACAAACGCAAAGTCGTAGATAGTCTCAACCCATTGAAGCGGCCCCAGCTTTCCAGCCTCTCCCAGCTCGTTAAGTTTTCCTCCGGGATAGTTTACCTCAAGGACACGCGTGCTTTCAGTGGGATCGGCCTGCGCCCGGACGTGCCAGGCCGGCAATGATAGGATGATAATAATGACCGGGTATACTGCTTTCATGGTGAGACGGTGATGGTGGTATGAGTACTTGCCTGGGAACGGGAACCGCGCACGTCCACCCGAGCGTCTTGGCTGCCACGGCCACTTGCAGGGTTGATAAAGACATCTAGAAGCGCGGGGCTCCCAGTGTTAAAGACGGGCTTTCTACCGAACGTCCAGGAAAACACCAACTCGCTCGTGGGCTCTGCAAAATAAAATGGTGCGGCAAGGAGCGTAAGTGTGCTTCCGGGCGCCACGTTCAACCGGTCAATATGTTGAGAAAAAATACCTGTATCTCTACTCATAAGATAGGCCTTTACCTCCGTGTCTTGTACGGGAATCACCACCGTTGCGGAGGAAACGTGGCCGGTTGCAAGGTTTTGTGCCGTGACACTCACTGTGTGTCGTGGACGGAGAATGACAGGGTTTGTGATGAACGTAAACACATCTTCACCTCTTCCTTCAAGCTCCGTCCCCTGGCTGCCAAGCGAAACACCGTCTGTCTCCCAGAAGAACGTGAGCGTGCCAGTGTTCTGTGTGGGGGTCAGCGCCACCACGCTTACCAGGCTGCCGTTAGTAGGAAGCGGCTTTCCTTCATAGAACGCGGGTGTGTTGGTGTGCGCTTTCCACACCAGGTCAAGAGGAAAGTCGTTTCGTGTAGTGGACGTGTTTTGTTGGAAGAGAGGCGTAAAGACATCAAGTTGAGCGTGCGAGACAATGGGCCAGGCAACAAGGGTGGCTACTAAAATGTATACAAAGTGTTTCATGTTTTATGCGGCCTCGTCTGATTCCTCTTCATTATACACTTCATTTTGCGGAGCTCGACGCAGATGAGAGCCGATGTCCACCACCGCATCCACACTTTTTTGTTTTACCCGCTCCCTAATCTCTTCTTTAGCTCGCTTCTTCAGAGCCTCCGAACTTAGATTTTCTGTCGCGTAGTCCTTGGCGCTCTGTGTGTACGCGCGGGCGCGACTGGGGCCCGCGACCATTTCGGGTGTTCCCAGTGTTGCCGCACTACTCGCCGCTTCTTTTTCTGCAATGCCTGTGGCGGCACCACGCACCGCGGTTTTTTCAGCAGCGCTTGCGGCGGCTTTCTTGCCCGCTACCACACTTGCCCCTTTGACGGTAACAGCGCTTGCGGCTTTTGTCCCCACGACTCTTACCCCCGCTACAACAGGAGCAGCCTCCCCGCCCGAGGCAAGAATTGCTGCGGCACTTGCGGCACTGATTACCTCCTCCACTAAAGTCGCCCTATGTCGTCTGTGCATAAAGAAAACCATAATAGCGTTCTGGAACAACAGGGCTTGAACAGCGGGTACGAACTCAATAAGAGCAGATGCACCTGTCCACATAGCGGCCTCTTCTCCCAAACCTTTCATGGCGTACCACGTAAAGAAGCCTAGCGCGACCAGTATATTCAGACTCCCAAGAAAAATAATAGTAGAAGCCCCCAAAGCTGCGCCCACATTCACGCCCGTGAAAAATTCAACCACTGAAGAGAGCGCGTGAGTATCAATGCCAAGAAACGCAATTGCAAGAAGGCCGCCAAAAAAACTTATTAAATCAAAGGTGAGCGCAAGTGATAGTGTTATCACAAACTCCACCATCGTTATATGACCCTCTTTCTTCCCCGCGTCTCTTCCCGTCTCAGACACCACGGGCGGAACCTCGCCGGGCATATGTGTTTCACGCACCACGGGTGGGCGGTTTGGAAGCGTTCTGGTTGATGCAGTTGCCACAGACATATTTATACAATCTCTTTTTTAGCCTTCTCTATTTCCAACAGTTCCGCGGGGTCAGAAGTGATAACCTGGTCTTCCGTGTATGAGGCAACAATCTTAATAGCGGCGCGTTTGAGCCCCGCAAAGAAGATACCCTCCCCCACATTAGACTCCAAAAGCAGGAACCGCTCTTCCTCCGTCAGGTTGAACGTCTTCTGCACCACATCTATCGCCGCTGGGGACTGCCGTAGCAACAGCTGCAAGGAGGAGTTTGTCACAATTGGCCTCCCGTACTCGCTGTTCATAAAGTCCTCCACATCTTGGGTGATGGTGGTGAGTCCAAGGTAGTACTTGCGCCCCCGTTTTGCCATTGAAAAAAGGAATTCCGCAGCGTCCGGATGACGCATCATCCACCACGCTTCGTCCACTACCAGTATTCGTTTCTTAAGCTCCCGCCTGATCCTGTTCCATACATAATGCAACATAAGGAACATGCCCACTGGGCGAAGTTCTGGCTCAAGGTCCCTAATAGAAAAGGTCACCAGCTGGTTTCCTAGCGCCACGTTCGTGGGGTTATTCAGGAACCCCGCAAACGAACCTGTTACAAAGCGCTCAATGCGGGTGGAAAGAGATTCGCCCCCTTCCATATTTTTAAGGACCGCTGCCAGGTCTGACATGAGGGGCGGTTCTTTTCCCTCCCAGCCAGACTCAAGCGTGATATCTCTGAGCGCGTATGTCTCTATGAGTGCACGGTCTATGATGGACTGTTCTTCTGGTGAGAGGTTCCCCAACATCACCTTAATGAGACCGGTGAGCTGTATGATGTGCGAGCGGAGCGCTTCTTCCGCACTCTCCTCCTCGCTTATGTCAGGAAGATCAAAGGGGTTAATGTGGTGCGAAGAAGAAAGAGAGATGTTGATGTATGAGCCCCCCACCACGTCTGTCAGGTACTTATACTCGTTTTCTGGGTCAACAATGATGACATCCGTCCCCAACATAAGCGAGCGGAGCACTTCAAGTTTCACACTGTAACTTTTTCCCGCACCAGACTTTGCGAAAATGACCGCATTGGCGTTCTCCAAAGAGAAGCGGTCAAAAAGAATAAGAGAGTTGTTGTGCCTGTTGATGCCGTACAGCACGCCGCGGTTTGAGGTAAGATCGGCAGACACGAACGGGAAGAGTGTAGACAGTGGCCCTGAGTTGAGCCCGGACCGAATATCTAAAAAGTCTTCTCCCAACGGGAGACTTGAGCGGAACCCCTGCTCTTGCTGGAACACCGCTGTTTTTCCGTAGACCAGTTTTGACTCCAAAAGCGTGGTCACCTCGTTTTCCGCCTCTTCCAGTTGCTTAGCACTGTCCGCGTAGATCGTGATGTAGAGCCCCACCTCAAAGAAGTGCTCTGTTCCTTGCTGGAGGCTGTTCCGCAACTCCTCAACGTCTTGATAAGCTGTCTCTAAAAGCGGGTCGCGAACATATCCCTTCTCTGCCTTCTCACTTATTTGTGCTCCCACCTGCGCCACCTTTTTCTCAAATTTCTTAAGCATCTTCCCGGTATCTATAGGTGTGATGTGTAGTGAGATGTCTAAGGGCCGGTCCAGGTTCACCACAGGCCCCAACCACGAGACGGATAGGTAGCGAGGGTAGACGGCCACAAAGAGTGTGCGTAGATGCTTGTTTCCCAACTGTACGTATGAAGGGTCAAGCTTGAGAGCGGGGGGAGCTAAAAGATCTATCAGCGGTGCGTTCTCCACCGGCGCCTCGTCACTTGATTTGTCTATAAAAGGAAGTTTCATGTGTGTTTATTCGGGTTGTTTTGCTTCGTCTCCGGTAGCAATTAGAAGTTCCAGATTTTCCTGTGACAAGGCTGTGCCGGGGTTGTACAAGCCATGAAAAAGCTCAATAAGCTCGCGATTGCCCAAAAGGATGGACCGCAGGTCTAGTTCGCCCAGCAGGCTGGCCACTTGGGTGACGCGTAGCATGAGCTCATTCCGCGCCTCTTCAAAGTGTATCTCAAGCTGCTCTTTCTCGTCCCCTTTCTTTTTGAAAAATCTACCCAACACCCCCTTCTTCTCCGCCACCGTTAAGTTGTATGGGACTACTACATAGAACATTTTATTCATAATATTTGAGAGCTCAACCATCTCCTCAATAAAGTGTATGTATTCGGTGGTCTGTATTTTGAGCAGCTCGTTCTCTTGTTGGCCCAAGGACTCCCGTAGATAGACAAAGTATTCTGCCAAGTCCAAAGGGCGTGACTGCACCACTATCTGTATAGGGTAATCCCGCAAAGAGTTGAGCAGGCGCTGGAAGTTGTAGATGAGTGCTTCCCGCTCGTCGGAAGACTTAAGGTCAAAGTTAATGGAAGAGACCATAAGCACGGCCCGCAGGTTTTTCTCCTTGGTCACTATGATCCCGTCGCGGATCTCTTCAATATCTATGAATTGATGGGTGGATGTTGACTGTGGCATCATTTTTTCCAGAAATATTCCTGCGGTCTAATAGAGAAGCTCAAAGCGGCGGCAATGTACCGCCACAGCGGCATACCATGCATCTTGACCAGCGCGAGTGATGTGGTAAACGCAATGAGAGGAACTCCAAGCACTATGGCAAACGCCAGGCGGAGCACCATAAACAACAGGCCCGCAATGCCTACGCCTGCGGCAATAATAAAGAATTGCTTAATGGTGAGCGGGCCTACCACTTTGTCCTCTATGTCAATAAATTGTGGCACCTGATACTGATTCTGCATGGACTTTAATTATACCTCGTACCAATAACCGTCGGGACCTTTTTTAAGACGGACAGTCTTTTCTTTCTCGCCACTACCGTTTATCTCGCCGTTTGACCCGGCAACAAGGGGGTTCCCGTCCCCATTCCCATTCATCTCTCTGCGGGGAGGAATTTTGGTGAGATCTATCTTCTTTCCGTTCCACGCCGCCGTTGTTGCTTTAGGCTCGGCCGCCCCACCCCCTTTCTGCCCCCCAGAGTTGCTCTCTTCGCTTTTATTCTCTGGCCCTGGGGATATATCTACTCCCCGTTCCTCTTGGGATTGTTTCAACCGCTCAAGCAACTCATCCCGCTTTCTTTGTGCCCCCTCCTCCCCACCTTTTTGTTGGGCGTTCTGCTCCCTCGCTTCTATCTGCCCCGCCCGGCTGTTTGCTGGTTCAGCGGACTGGTCCCGCGCCTCTCCCTGCGGGGAAATCCCATGGACGGTCATCAGCTCCTCACGCACCGGCTGGAATATCTGTTCATTAATGTCCCGCGCCACGCTCAGAGCAGTTTTCCTGTCAAGCCCCGCTTCTTCTATAAGACGAGGAACGAATTGTTGTAACGGAAGTTGTCCCTGGACTACCAGCCCGGCTATTCCAGACACAGCACTCACTGTTTTTGCCGGAAGCCCGTACGTATGATGGCCTATCCGCCACATTGTGTTGGCAATATCTACATCAAAGAGCATCTCACGCAACCTCTCAGGAAGAGCATAAAAACGCACCCACCCCTCCTTTTCTACGGAGGCAGGCATTTCTTGGACCCAGGATGGAAGTTGTGTGTTCACCACGATGTGTTACGATTTACGTTTTATTCGTCCCCACTTTCTTCGGCGTCTACAGGCTCACCATACTTCTCCGGCGCTTCGGGCGGCTCTCGGTCTCCATCGCCTTCTTCAGGCTCAACACCAACATATGTAGTGCCGTCTGTGCGCGTGGCTCCAGAGCCCGCACCAGGAACCTTCTTTCCCATATAACTGTGCACATACTCGGTGATAGAGGCCTTTATGTGCTCGTTGTTAAAGACTTCTTCCTCCGCCGGTACAAAATTATCTGCTGTATTTTTATAAACAAGGCCCTTGGTTTCTAAGAAGTGAAGCATGGCCTTGGGGTTTTTAGACATCATAGCGGCCATGTGCGCTTTGTCTAAAGAACCAGTGGACTGGAACTGCCGAAAAAGCTGATCTTGGACATCGGGATTGTAGAAGGCGGAAGAGATAATGCCCCCCGCTTTCTTGATGTCCATCTTGCCCAAAACCTTACCAATCTCATCTGCCGTCTTCTTCCCCACAAGTTTGGCAAACTGAGGAGCAGCTTCAAGCAGGTCATCTGCCAGGTTAATCTCCTTGAGCGCGCCCAACTGTTCTTCAAAGTCCTTCTCCGTCATGCCTGGAACCTTTTCAGTGTTAAAGTCTCCAATCTTCTTTCCAGTCGGAATTTTTCCAGCCTCATCATCAGCCTCGGTATATGTAGGAACTTTACCTCCAAAACTATGAACTGTGGCCGCCTTTCCTTCAGCGTCCTGTGTTTTATACAAAAGAGAGCGAGAACTGAGACTCATCTTTCCCAGCTCCTTTGAACGTTTTTTAATATTTGCCCTATGTGATTCTGCGGCCCCCACCACAGGACGCAGTAAGTGACGCGCGCCCGCAACATTAGAAAGCTTAACGGCCCAATCCCGCTTGTTTCCTTCTTTATCGTGTACGGCTCGGTCGGCACCCGTCTCCCATGCTTGCCGCCCCTTCTTCCCAGCATATCCTTTTGCTGCTTTTGTGGCTGCATTTGATGCCGTTTCTAGGAACTTTACACTGCCGAACACCGCTTTCTTTGATTGTGTGAGACCCATAAGCAGAATGATAATAACGGCCATAAATTGCAGGAGGACCTGAGGGGCGTAGCCAAAGAAGTTAGTAATACGATCCAACTCAGCACTGGGGGTAGACCGAAGTTCGTTGGCTAGAAAGAACTCATTAAAGCCGGTCGCAACCAAGAGCGCAAAATATATGAAAAAGCCGAGCGCCGCAGGGATAAACGCCCACTGCACAAACTGACTCCACCACTTTTTCCAGTAATTTCGCAGATCCGGCACTATCCACGCGGCAAGCGCGAACGGCATAAATACCAAAAGGATCCAAAGGTAGACCACCCGCACCACCATAATAATGGCTATAGCAAGAAAGATGAACGTGGTTATGAGAACGAAGAAGAGATTAGAAAGCGCGTAGGCAAAAAGCTCCCACCCGTGAAAGGACCCCCCCTTCCCTCCTTGGAAAAATTCGGGAACATTTTCTCCTTTAAACCATTCCGGTATGAATGTTCGCTGAATTCCTAATGCACCCATCATGTTGATTCCCACATCAATGGCTGGGTCCCCGCCGGTAGTGAAGTACTGCCCAAGTGTGGTCCCGATGTCTATAATGATACCCGCACCCAAAAGAGAGAAGTTTATAAGAAGCGCCACAATAATAAGGCGGGGAAGAACGTTCCTAATACCATACGTTTGGTAGCGGAGAATAGTGGCAAACGCAATAAGGAGCAAAATAAGAATAAAGAGCATATTTACCAGGTCCCGTGCAATAGACCACCCGGTTAACACAAACGTGGAACCAGTGAGACTCCCTAGCGAGAACGCCCAGTTGAGTAGCACGGCTCCCACAAAAATCCACACGCCAAAAAACGCAGTAAGAAGCGAGATCATTGCCGCAAGGCCATTGAAAACCGCATCTGCGATGGGGCCGTTTGCCAAAGCGCCTGCAACAAGGTTCGTCACCTGAGCCGGGAGGTTTTTTACTGCATCGGCAGCACGGTCAACTGTAAGTAATGTGGACCCATCCGGATCGCCTCCTTGGTCTTCGTCACATACGTCCCCTATCCCGTCTTCGTCACTGTCTTGTTGAAGCCCATTGCTCTGAAAAGGGCAGTTATCACGGCTGTCAGTTATCCCATCACCGTCTATATCCGAGCCACCAAAGCTACCAGACTGAGCCACCGCAAGCTGAGGGACGGCAAAAATACCTACTACCACCACAGTCAAAAGAGCAAGAGACATCGTCCTAATTGTGCGGGAGGAAATATTCATGCTGTTAGTTGCATGGAGACTGTGTAACCGCGGTGGTCAGAGACGCCGTGCTCACAGGGCTCACCTGGCCCGAAATTTCGTTGACGCGCACCGCGTTTACTGTGGCTACAACATTTACTGTGCCGCTTGACGTGCACTGCCCTCGGTATGATTGCTGCGCCTGGTATCCCGCAACGCCGTTGTTTCCAGCCCTCACGTTCCGTACAAGCGAGGGATCAGTAACAGAGAACCCAAAAAGGAAGGACTGGGGCTGGAACAAAAGGGTAAACTGCACCAACTCACCGGGGTTTGCCTGTACACTGACCAAATAATTTTGAGAAAAGAAGGTGGGTGCGGCTGCGGGGCCCAGAATAACAGGCGGCGGCATGGGATCCGTGGAACCTCCTCCTGGTGGTGGGGACGCAGGTGGCTGTTGCGGGGGCGACTCAGGAGCTGGCGGGGGCACTCCTCCCGGAGGAGGGCTCGTTGGAGGCGGCGCGGCAGGGGGTGGGGTGTTTCCTGGCGGAGGCGTGCCTCCTCCCCCGCCACCGGGCGGCGCGGGTTGTGGCGCAAGGGTGCTGTTGAATGAGCTGAGTCCGTCATCAATCAGTTTTCCAACTAACCAGTCACCAACGCTGGTGATGGCCTCATAGAGAATTTCGTAGTACGTGTCCGCTCCACGCACATCGTCTAACTTAATACCTGCCGCACGCTCCACCTGGTCTGAAAGCAGAGAGCCGGGAGTCAAAATATTCTCCTCATATCGTACGCAGTACGTTTCCGTTAACCCTTGCCCCAAGTCTATTGTTTGCTCTTCAATACAGACCCGCTCTTTCTTTGGGTTAAACCCGTCGGATGAAATGGCCTCTACCTCTTGTCCTCGCACGTTTGCGGCAATCAGAGCGTCACGCGTTTCCTTTGCGCTGGTGTACTGTCCCAAAAGAGTGTTGTTTGGGTTTATCTGCGAGAGCCATGCGTCCCACCCTCCTGTTCTAAAGTCGTCGTAGTACGCCTCAAGCCCCCCATTTTCAAGATCAAGCACTTCTGCCAGTGAACAACGCACAATACTTTCGGGCGAGTTGTCGCTTGACGCCCAACCGGCGTCCACACCGCCCATCAGCGTGAAGATGACACTGCGGTTTTGTGGGCAGATACCCGCCCGGGAAAGCTGCGCCAGAAAGTCATACTCAGCCTGCACCCCCGCAGTGAGCAGATGGTCTCTAAAGTTGGTGATAAAACCAGAGTCTTCAACAATGTTCTTTATAATGTTCTGACTCACAAACTCCAAAAGCTCCTTCTTAAGACAGTTGGCATCCTGTGTTTTTACTAGTTCTATTTTCTGCCGCTCAACTTCTTTAGAGAACGGGTTATCAAATTGTACGTGAACAGGAACAAAGTCGCTCTCCTCCGGCTGCCCATCCCCGCTCTCGCTTTCCTCATTGCACTGGTCTTGTACAAACGGACCAACCACGGGCAGATTACCACCTGCGTCACACAAGGCGCCGCCCAACTCCTCCTTGACCCGGTCGGTAAGGTCTTTCAGCTCATCTGCATAGCTGCTCGCGACGTTGCACGCAAGAATATTAAAACCAACCCCCAACGCATCTTCAATGAATGAGGCCTGTACCGACGGAGGCTCGTGTATGGGCGTAGGCGCAAACACAACGGCCAGGCCGACAATACTGCCGGTAACAACAAGGCTTGCTATCCAAAGGGTGGGCCTATGTTTCATGGCAGGAGGTCAAGGACACTGTTTAGTTGGTCGGTCAACAGTTTGGTTGAGGCGGGCAGCAAAAGAGTGCGGGCGGGGTCTGCGCTGTGCTGTCCCACGGTGTCCAATGTTGCTGTAAGGCCATGTACAAAGATAAGTGTTTCGGTGTGCAACGCCTCATACTGCGGCGGAACAGGCTGCTCCAGAAGAGCGTCAAATATATCCTCCACCAACAAGGCGTCTTTCTGGTAGTGGCGTTGTACCTCCGCATTTTCCAACAGACGGATGTCTTCGGTGGAGATCTCAATAAACACTTCCGTGGCAACCACCAGATACGCCTTCACATTTTTGAGATATGTTTCGGGTGGGACTGAGTGAGATATGTTGAGCGAGGTGTTCTCAGGAAGGCGCGAGATTTTGTTGATGTAGTCTTCCACCAGCGGGCCCATGTCCCGGGTCAGCAGAGCATCTGACAATTGTGCGTCTTCTCCAAGCTGGCCCCATCCTGAAGGGTTAAGAAGTGTTTTAGAAAATTCTTTTGTGTAGTTTTCAATCTGGGGCGTACTGCGTGGGGAGACCGTTTGGTGGGAGAGGTCCACTGTGGCCAGATTTTTTACCGAGAAACTTTTACCGTCTGAACTTTTGGCGCCAAGCACCAAAAAGGAGCCCAGAACGGCTCCAATAACAAAGACGGCGATACCGCCCACGGTTACCCACAACGTCTTTTTAGATGTTGAGTGTGTACGCATGCCCTCCGTGATTCCCATTCATACACTAATTATACCACCTGGCTAGTAAGGTTTTGCGCGTTTTCTTTGCTCCAAAAAGAAGGTTTATGGAGTCTTGTTGTTTGACGGCCCACCAAGAGGGATGTGACCAGCTTTTTCGGCGCAATTAACAACAGACACAAGCGCGTCGCTTCAAAAGAGGCGTCACCACCAACCTTAGTAAAGGTATGGGGAGGTTATAAATAAAAAGGAGGATAAAAACTTTTCCTATGAACTATTAACAAGATATAGGAAGGTTTTAGAAAAAGACAGGAAATTATCAAGAACGTTCATGCCCGAATAAATTGTAGTAAAAAGATGTACTTTTCGCGAAGGAAAAAAGCGTTAAGTCGCAAGAGAAAAGGGGATGAAATAAAAAAGGTTATCCACATGCGCGTCAAAAAAGTGCCCAAATGGTATAATGAACAGACTGATATGTGGAAAGATTTTCTCACCATTTTTTCTGGTCTTCTGGTACTTACGGGGCTTCTTTTTTTACCCATGCTTCCTGTGCCCACCCAGGCCGTAGATATTCCCTCCGACCCTTTCGGCAACCACGATTTTGGTGGTATTGTGGTGGACAAAAAAACATGTTCTTGCAACTTTTTTGTCTACGGTTGGCTCATCAAAATAGACCGCCCGTGGGAAAGTGGGCCGGGTGGTGCGATAAGTAGTGCGCCCGGGCAGGATGAGTGGTACTTGTTGGTGGGCGGGCTCACGCGCTTCGTCCCCGTACTGGGGGGCGTGGTCTCTTCACAAGTGTATGAGTATGACGAGGTGAAGGAAGACAGGTGGGTGCTTGGTCTGGCAAAGGGACCCGACCTGGCGTGCACTCATGTGACATGTAATTCCAGCTGTTGCGGGACATGTTGTCCGCGTGACGAAAAGGGGCCGTGGATTTCAATTATTGGGACCTCTAAAGAGATAAGGGGCAGCGGCTTACCCGGTTTTTAATGACAGAAATAGTTTTTGCCACTCGTCTAACGAGAGTTCATGAGCTCTCGTTTTTTCGTCTCTGTCCATCTGTCTCAGCGCACCCAGAACTGTGTCCCGTTCATATGCTGGAAGCTGCGCCAGGTTGTTGATGAGCGTCTTTCGTGGCTGATGGAATCCTTGGCGAACCAATAAAACAAGCGAAGGGTCTGGCTGTGTTCCATGTGGAACAATAACAAGAATAATGGAATCAACCCTTGGTGCTGGCCAGAAACTGTCCGCCGGAATGACGGGACCCAACGAAACGTCTGCCATAAGCTGGGTTAGGACAGAAAGGAATGTGGCGTGAGGTGGGCGCGCGGCAGTGCGCTCGCCAACCTCTTTTTGAACAGTGAACACCACGCGTTGCGGGAGGTGTGAACTCTCCATAAACTTGCGTATGATCTTACCCGTTATGTAGTAGGGCACATTGCCCACCACTTTGTATTGCGCAGGTAGTGGTGTTGTGTCAAAAGAAAGAATGTCTTGCGAGTGAACTTCCACGGAGTCTCCATAGTGGCGGGCAAGAAAGGCGGCGAGCGCTGTGTCCCTTTCTATAGCGGTCACCACTGCCCCCTTTGAAAGAAGAGCGTCTGTCAGATTTCCTACGCCGGGCCCTATCTCCAATACTCTCTCCCCTACCGTAATGTCTGCCGCATTCGCAACCTTCTCCAACATACTTTTGTCTACCAAAAAATGTTGTCCCCGCAGTTTGTTGGGAGTGGTTCCTGCGGCCGAAAGACGTTTTTGGACCTCTTCTTGTGTAGTCACAATTCAATGGTTTCTATAGCTTCTTCTCCCGAAGCTGAAAATTCAACAAGTTCTTCTGGAATGTCAGACAAGAACCGCGAAGGAAGGGTAGAGCTGGAAGAGCCAAAGAGCGTACGTCGCCGCGCGAACGTCATAATGAGTCGCTCCTTTGCGCGGGTCATGCCCACGTATAGAAGGCGCCGCTCCTCTTCCATCTCCTCCTGACTGAGAACGCTTTTTTCGTGCGGCAGAAGACCGTCCTCACACCCCACAATAAAGACGGTGTTGAACTCCAGACCTTTTACCGCGTGCAGGGTCATAAGGTTGAGGGCGCCCGGTCTGTCGCCCACTTCGTCGGTGGGAGAAAGGAGCGCAACTTCTTCCAAGAACGTCGGCAAGGCGTCTTTTGCGGACGCAGAACCATACGCGGCGGTAACGCTCACAAGTTCCTGCACGTTCTCCCAGCGTTCCTCGCCCTCACCCGAGTCCCCACCAAGGTACGCGCGATAGTTGATGCGGGCAAGAAGCTTCTTTACCACATCCTCCAAGGATGCTGTTCCTGCGTATGTCCGGAGCGACTCCAGAAGGTCTTCAAATGCGCGTATTTTAACGTGTTCCATGTTGTCAAAACTGCGGTCTAACAATTTTTCAAGTGTTTTTGCACCTATACCGCGTGGCGGGGTGTTGGCAACGCGCCGCAACGAGACCAGATCCCGTGGGTTATGCAAAAGTCGTAAATACGCCACAATGTCCTTTATTTCTTTGCGCTCATAGAATCTCACAGATCCAATGATGGCATACGGAATACCGCGCCCCACCAAAAGCTCTTCAAAAATGCGCGACTGAGCGTTTGTACGGTACAGCACCACCACGTCTTCAAGGGTGCGGGGGCCTGCCTGCGCAGGCAGGCCGTTGGAAGCGCTCACGAGTCGCTCAACTTCATCAAGCACCCATATCCCCTCTGTTAGTTCGTCGTCCAACTGGACAATACGGGGCTTGACTGACCCGCCCCGCGCGGTCCAGAGTTTTTTGTGCGTGCGGAACTGATTTTGTTCAATGACAGACTGCGCTGCGTCAAGGATTGGCTGGCTAGAGCGATAATTTTCTTCCAGGAACACCACCGTGGCCTCCGGCCAGTCTCGCTCAAAATGAAGGATGTTTCTGAAGTCCGCACCCCTGAACCGGTAGATTGATTGCCAGTCGTCGCCTACCACACAAAGATTCCGGTGTTTAGCGGCCAGAAGATGCAATAGAGCATACTGGGCGTGGTTGGTGTCCTGATATTCGTCTACCAGAAAATGGGTGTACCGGCGCTGGTACTTCTCAAGCACGTCTGCCTTCTCTCTTAGCAGGCGAACAGGAAGGACCAGCAGGTCGTCAAAATCAACCGCGTTCGCCTCGCGCAGGGCGTTCTCATATGCTTCATAGAGCGGAGCCACCACCTTCTCATAATACGTAGTTGCGCCTGTGGCAAACGCGGCAGGGGTGACAAGTTCGTTCTTGGCGCGAGAAATAGTGGCGTGCACGGCACCCGGAGACCACCTATCATTAGGCACGTTATGGTTTGCCATAAGTTCCTTTATGAGCGCGCGCTGGTCCCGCGTGTCGTAAATGACAAAATCTGTGCCCACACCAACCCCAAATCCGTCTTCCCGTAGGATGCGTGCCCCAAAAGCGTGGAATGTTCCTATAAAAGGAAGGCGTGTTCCGCGGGACAACAGGTCTAACACACGTTCTTTCATCTCCCCGGCTGCCTTGTTTGTAAACGTAAGAGCAACAATGTTGCGGGAGCGGATTCCTGTATGAATAAGGTGCGCGAGGCGGTGAGTGAGCGCCCGCGTCTTTCCCGATCCGGCGCCCGCAATAACAAGAACGGGCCCGTCTGTACACAGAGCCGCTTCGCGCTGTTTTGGGTTAAGTCCCGTGAGTATATCGGCGCCCATTTTTGCCTCCTCAGCATACCATCTTTTTTGACGTTGGCCCACAGAACGGCCGGTTGCATTCAGGAGCATTTATGGCCTAATAATGGCTTAAATAAGCCAAAAAACGGGTGTTGTGGATAGGGGTGTTGACTTTTATAAGCCTGGAGTTTAGACTGCGTACACGAACCCTGTGAGCCAGGGTTTTACACGTGAAGGAAGCCAGCCAACTGGCAGGCAAGCATGACAGGAAAAACGGTTGAAACTCTCTACAAGGAGACCCACAGATTAGTAGCACGAAGATGATACGAGCCGCACGTCGGCTCACAGAAAGGACTCAACGCATATCAAGCGAGACACTCTCTCGCTTGAGACGCCGTACATCAGAAACAGTTGTTGCGTTTGTTTTACTTATGACGGTCCTCGCCCTTACACCGGCGACATACGCGGCCTCCCCGTTTGGGAAAGCCGTTTTCTTTTTGGACGCATTTGGTGCGCATCTAAGCAGTTTTGAATCACCAAACTCCACACTTGCGCGGGCACAGGGAAAGAAAGAGGTGGGGGCCCGCGAGGTTCTTATGGCCACACGGAGCGAGAAGGATAAAGAGACAGACCTGTCTGCAACACAATTAGTGCCCCAGGCGCAGGCGGCAGACTCTCGTACAGAGGTGGTGCGCTACGTAGTGGAAGAGGGAGACACACTCTCCCGCATAGCTCAGGATTTTGATATTTCCGTCGCCACACTGATGACCTCCAACGCGCTCACGTCCCGCTCTGTGTTGCGGCCGGGCCAGGAACTCACCATCCTTCCTGTTGACGGCGTGCAGCACACAGTACGCAGAGGGGAGACGGTGAGTCACATTGCCCACTGGTATGATACAGACGTGGATGAGATCATCACATTTAACAACATTCACAGCGAAGGGCTCATTCAGCCTGGGCAGAAGATTATTGTTCCTGGTGCCGGGGCATCTGGCGGAACTACTGCCTCATTAGCAACAACACAGCAGTCCCAACCCGCAGTATCAGCAACGCCTATTAAGAACGCGCCCGCTCCAGCACCTCAGGTGGATATGTCCGGATACTTCATCTTCCCGGTTACGGGGCGTGTCACCCAAGGACTCCACTTTTTGAACGCGGTTGATATGGGGGGTTCGGCATATTGTGGAACGCCGGTGAAGGCCGCTGCCGGCGGTACCATACTTACGGTTACCAATGCAGGGTGGAACGGCGGATACGGCAACTACGTCAAGATTTCCCATCCGAACGGAACCGAGACTATCTACGCGCATAACGCACGTAACATTGTCTCACGAGGCCAGCAGGTGGCTCAGGGCGAGGTTATTGGATACATGGGCTCTACAGGGAACTCAACAGGGTGCCACGTACACTTTGCTGTGCGTGGGGGCTCCAATCCGTCCCGTTAAAACCACGGGGTCAGAAAACAGAAAAAGCGGCTCCGGCCGCTCTTTTTTGTTACCTAGCATGCT
>CAZPCT010000004.1:0-14571 GCA_964585325.1 uncultured Candidatus Saccharibacteria bacterium | reverse complement strand
GTGGATTGGGCGCTCCTTCCCGCCCGGGCCGCCCACGTGTTGTGGCCGGGGCGGGGGGCAGCCGCCCGCCGCCGTCCCGCCCCCTTCCCCGCACCACGCGGGGATTTAAAATACTCAAAAACTGCCCAATCCTTAAGCACTCTTTGTGTTATTGAGCGGGTGAAGGGAATCGAACCCTCGTCTTAACCTTGGGAAGGTCACGTTCTACCATTGAACCACACCCGCACTTTTACACACTTAGAGCACGCACTTCGGCTGCGCTCAGTGTAAACAGTTTTATTTTTCTATCAGTTCGCCATTGTGCCAGTCAAACGGCACAAGCCAGAGCGAGACATTGGCATTTCTGCGCACCTGCTCCAGCCACGTCTCGTACTCCTCACCATGACGCTCCGCCAGCACCTGCCGGAGCACCTGCGGCTCAATGACTCGTTCCGTGAATGTTTCAAGGTCCCACCCATACGTGTCGTGAAGTATTGCGCCAAGCGTACGCACATTTGTCTGAGCAACACTTTGAGACGCCAAGACCTGCGCCTGCCGAAGAACGTCTGCAGGCGCGCTCGCCCGTATGGCGGCGCTCATAATGGCACTTTCTAATGAGCGGGCAAAAAGTGCCTCTGAATCACCCCTTTCAAACAAGGTGGCCAGCTCCCTGTCACGAGCACCCACCAGTTCGGGTGCCTGTGCGTAGAGCTGCCCGGAAACTTCCGCGTTTTGGCGTACTTCGCGAAGGAGAATGATGTCTCCACCCACACGCGCCACGGGTACCGCGTCGTTTTTGAAAAAAGAATAACCAAGCAACACGCCCAAGAGAAGAAGCGTGGCTGCTAGAATGCCGTAGTGATGTCTCTTCATACAATCTTGAAACCTTCAGGTCATTACATCAATTGATCTAGCGGAAAAAGAAGCTCCACCAGCTTTTTATATTTTCCCACAGCTCGGGCTCTTCCTCAACCGGCGAGGTGTCTGACAGCGTGAAATGTTCTTCGCGCTTAATTGCGTCAAGCCCCACCACCGCAAAAACCTCCTCCCCCTCCCGCTTCAGATTAAGATTGTGCCGTGCCTCCTTTTCCAGGTAGGCCGGGTCAGTAACCAGCGCAAGCTCGCCAGAAAGCTCCTCTATGCGCTCTTCTGTACGCACAATGTCCCCTTCAGTACGCACTATCTCCTCACGGATCGTCCACCACCGCTGGAACTCCCCCACCGCCAACCATCCAAATCCCACAGCAATAAGGGCCAGTAGAGCCCATACCAGCCAGTGGCGCTTGAGTGTTTCGCGGATATTCTTCATACTGTTAGTGTATGTTTTTTGGAAGAAACAAGAAATGGGTGCAAAGAATCTGGGTGGTCCTGGTCCTGCTTATTGTGATCAGTATGATCGTCTTCCTCATTGCACCTGGTCTGGGAACCCCTGGCAGTTTCTAGCCATTAAAAGACCTGAAGGAGCAGTGAAAAGCTCTCTTATTGGCTGTCGCCAGCCGATTTTTTAAGCATCTTCACAAACACATCACTCGGAATAGTAACCCTTCCTTTCTGAGCCATCTTTTTCTTACCTTTCTTCTGTTTTTCCAGCAGCTTCTTCTTGCGTGTCACGTCACCGCCGTACAAGTATCCCGTCACGTCCTTACGGAGCGCCGGAAGCGTCTCGCGCGCAATGATCTTACTGCCCACAGCCGCCTGTATAGGAACCACAAACCACTCGCGTGGCAAAAGCTCCTTGAGCCGTTCAACCATCTGCTTTCCTTCCTGGTACGAGCGCTCCTTTGGCACTATGCGGGAAAACGCCTCAACCTCGTCCCCCGCTACCAGGATGGAGAGTTTGATGAGCTCTCCAGCGCGCATCTCACTGCTCTCATAGGCAAACGAGGCAAAACCGGAAGAGACACTCTTTAGCTTGTCATAAAAGTCCACAATAATCTCTGCAAGAGGCAGTTCGTAGCTCACCTCCACATGCTCCTCGCTCAAATACCGCGTGTCCAACTGAATGCCGCGCCGGGCGTGCAACAGCTCCATAACACCGCCCAAATACGCGGCGGGTACAAAAATGGACGCCTGCACCCACGGCTCCCTAATTTCCTGCACCTTATCAGGTGTAGGAAATGCAGACGGACTATAGACCATCTCTTCTGTGCCGTCTGTATACAGTATCTGATAGCTTACGGAGGGAGTGGTGGCAATGAAATCAAGGTCAAACTCGCGCTTAAGTCGCTCAAGCACAATCTCTAGGTGCAGCGAACCTAAAAAACCGCACCTGAACCCACGCCCTAGTATATCTGAAGCCTCCGGCTCAAACGTAAGCGCCCAGTCTGACAGCTTGAGTCGCTGGAACGCGTCTTTTAACAGCTTGATATCCACGCCTTCTGCCGGAAAGATGCTGGCAAAGACGACGGGTGTAGGTTCCCGGTACCCTGGTACCGGTTCTACAGCGGAGGGACCACCCGTAACCACCGTGTCTCCCACCCGGACGACCTCCGGCTCTTTAATGCCAGTTGCAATGTACCCTATACTCCCCTCAGTTAACTCACCCGTCTTTTTGTACGCGGGCGCAAAGAGCCCCACCTCTATGGCCGAACCCTCCTGTCCCTGTGCGGCAAATGAAAGCTTCTCGCCGCCCCTGAACGCCCCGTCCATAACCCGCACATACGCCAACACGCCTTTGTGCGTATCATAGACGGAATCAAAAATGAGTCCGCGCCCATAGTCCTTGCTCCCTTTCTCTGGCATGGGCACGCGCCGTATGACATCTTTAAGGAGTTCCTCAACTCCCGTCCCCTTCTTGCCTGATATATGAAATACGGTGTCCACCTCTGGAAGCAGAGCACGTATCTCCTCCTCCACCTCTTCTGTGCGCGCAATAGGCAGGTCAATTTTGTTGACGGCCGGAATGATGGTAAGCCCCTGCCGGGTTGCCTCCCGCAAATGCGCGAGTGTCTGCGCCTGCACCCCTTTTGTGGCGTCAACCAGCAAGATGGCGCCCTCCACCGCCGCAAGAGCGCGGGAAACCTCGTATGAAAAATCCACGTGCCCCGGTGTATCTATAAGATTAAGTTCGTACTCTTCTCCGTCAAATACGTACTTCATGCGCACGGGTGTCATCTTGATAGTAATACCCCGCTCACGCTCTAAATCCATGGAATCCAGGAGCTGCTCCTTCATCTCACGCTGCGAGACTGTCTGGGTTATCTCAAGCAGACGGTCAGCTAAGGTGGACTTGCCGTGATCTATGTGCGATATGATGACAAAATTTCGTATGTGGTCTCTATTCATTCTGAGTTTTTTATACCTACAACACAGGCAAAACGACCTTCATGGTCCGGATCCTGCACCTGGTCTCTGTAGTGGGAAAAAAAGCGTTTGTCTGTAGCGGTATCTATGCCACTAACCGTGATGTTAGTTTGCACTATCCCTGCGTTCATTAGTTGGTGCACATTGTAGCCCACAATATCTATCATAGTTTTCCCGTCTTTATATTTCTGCAAGAACGGCTCCCACCCCTCTAAGTCCTTTTGGACGGGATTTTTGAACTTATATGATTCTTTTTTTATGCAGGGACCAAGAGCTACCACGATATCCGCGGGATTACATTGAAACTCGTCAACCATTTTTATAACTCCCAATTCGGCTATGTGTCTGTCTGTACTTTTCCAGCCTGCGTGCAAAAGCGCAACAACACACCTACTCTTATCAAACATAATGATAGGTAGACAGTCAGCAACTAAGAGCACAAGAAAAATTCTTTCTTGGGAACAAATACAGCCGTCCACTGAAACAGCGGAATCAAAGTCAGTTGTTCCTCTGCCCTTTTCACTCTTATTGACTATCACAACCTCATCTGAGTGTTGAGCGCTTATCACTACACATTCATTGAGCGGTATTTCTAGTTTGTTCAGAAAAGATTTGCGGTTGGTTAACACCTCGTTGTAATCACCAAACTTAAAAGACATGTTGCCCTCGTCACGTGTAGAACAAGCATGGATAAGATTTGGATATTTTTGCAACGATTGTATTTGATACATAAGGTTTGCTATCGCGGAAGCTCCTCATCTGGTGTTTCTTCAATATGTACCGCGCGCGGAAGCCGCCACCCACGTATTCGTACCCAGACCTCACGCACCTCGTCTACGCCCGCACCATACATAATAAGCACGTAGACCACACTCCCCGCTGCTGCCGCCAGACCACCCTGTATGACGAGCCCCCACACTTTAGCAGTAGGGACAAGAAGATCGGCAGTAACATAGAGGACAGACCACGCCGCCACGCCCGCAAGTGCGGCCCCGCCCGCAAACAGCAGAGCGTTACGAGCTAGAGCCCCCACGTACGTACCATGTATCCGCCGCATAAGGATACCAAAGAGAACCAATGCGTTAAAGCCGTTGCCTAGCGCCATGGCAAGCGCAAGACCGGGCACTCCCCACGTACCACGCAAGTACAGAGCCGCTCCTATAGTCACTGCCATCCCACCAATAAGTACGATGAGCGGGGTTTTGGCGTCCTCCAGGGCAAAATACGCGCGTAATATCATAAGGAGTGTACCGTGGAAGACAAGACCCAGAACCAAAAGGCTGAACGTGTCTATGGTGACTATCGTCTCCTCCCACCCAAAACGTCCGTATCCCAGCGCCAAGCGAACTATCTGAGCCCGCAGCACCAGCGCCAGCACCGTAAGAGGTGTAAGCAAGAACAAGAGCTGTCGCACTACCTGATAGACAAGTCTACCAAACTCCTGGTGGTCTTTTTCGGAGGCGCGCACAAACGCGGGGAATGCCGCCACAGCCAGTGGCACCACCAAAATACCAAGGGCGGCGCCATACAGGTCGTTAGCGAAGTTGAAAATAGCAACGGCTCCGGTGCCAATGATAGTGGCAAACGAGATGAGCACCACCAGATTTATCTGGTGGACAATAAGCGAAAGTGAGCGGGGTACCATAATTGACAACACCCTTTTGAACGTAGCAAGTCCCGGGTTGAGTACTGGTCGCCAGCGCCAGCCCGTTCCCCGCGTGGCGGGGTATTGAATAAGAAAATGAAGCACCGCGCCAAGGACCACCCCCCACGCCAAACCGGTCGGCCCCATCAGTGGCACTAGGAGGACAATGCCAATAATGATGCCCACGTTATAAAAGATGGGGGCAAGCGAATAGCTCAGAAACTTGCGCACAGACTGCAAAACACCTGAGAATATGCCTGAGATGCCCAGAAAAATGGGCTGCAAGAACATAATACGGCTCATTGTGACAGCAAGTTCAGTGGTTTCTGCATCAAACCCAGGAGCCAAAAGACGAACCACCACCGGTGCCGCTATGAAAAAAAGAACGCCGAACCCCGTAAATGCCAGAAGCGCCATATTAAAAATATCGTTAGCAAGCTTCCACGCTTCGGGCTCGTAACGTTCCTTCAGCTTAATGAACACCGGCACGAAACCCGCCGACAATGCACCAAAGAAGAGAATATTAAATACCAAGTCAGGCAGGCGAAAGGCCAAAAAGTACGCGTCTAAGACCTCGCTTGCCCCGTAGGTAGAAGCTAATAACGCGTTGCGGAGAAAGCCAAGCACCCTAGAACCAAACGCCGCAAGCGCCAGAATGGCGGTTCCTGTTAGGATGCCGGAGGAGGAGTGGTTGAAAAACTTATTTATTGGAGACATTGGGGTAGAACACCTGAGCAGAAAGGATCAGACGATCGGTTAGTGTGCGCTGATACTCTGCGGTCTGAGCCGCGACAAATCCCAGCGGCTCCTGCCACTCAAACCTCATGTCCTCCCCATACGAGGCCGTAAAATGAAACGGGACACTTTCGGTGGTTCCCGTAGGAAGTACCGAAACCCGGTACACACCTCCGTTCACACCATTAAGGTCTAGTGGAGGACGATGAGTGAGTGCCGCCACTGCCATACCGCCGGGTGGAACAGTCACCCACCCGCCAACCGCGGTAAGACCACTCTCATCAAAAAAATCCAGTTGGGGTGTCCCCTCCGCTCGACGTTCGTTTAGCGTAGTCACGGCGTCATGGTTTATAAAACCTTCCTCGTCATAATCAAATGCAGGGACTGAAGGACGCGCGTCGTATCCACGCTGCTCAAGTACCGCACTTTCTTTGGGAAGGTAGATTTTGACGTAGGTACGTACCGGCTCCACGCTAGTGTTTTTAAGGTGCACCCGGGCCTCGCCCAGCACCGAGCCGTCATTAAGAAACGTTGGTCTGTACTCCACCAGAGAGACGTCCACATCCGTCCCCACCCAGGTACGCGCGGTAACCGCAAGAACGTCCTCTGTGACTGCGGCACCAGTAGCCGCGTGGTTGCCCCGCACGAACGCCATACGCTCTTCCGTGTCAAAATAGAGCTGTAGGCCACGCCGTGTCAGTGCTTCTGAAAAGACTGTGGAGACGTCACGCCATTCGCCCGCACTCTGGGCACCTAGAGTGCGGACAAGTTCCCGCACCCACTCATGACCCACAGACGGTACGGCACTCTCCATAGTCCGTAGCAGGCTGTCACGCGTCTGGGCACTTAACATAACAACGCCATCAATACTTTCTTGAGTGGTCTCCTCGTACATAAGCTGGGTAAGAGAGCCTGTTGCTTCAAAACTTAAAAACCACGTGGCGTCATAAAAATCCAGACCCGTCTTCTGTACCTGCACCGCCTGTGGGGGGATAATTTTAGTGACAAGCGCCGCATTAAGGTCGGCCACTGCCCCTGTTCGTTCCACGGTCACCGTCTTATCCCGCACTAAAAGTAACGCATAATACTCAGGCTCGCCGCCTGTTGCACTCAACTTGTCCGCACTGCCGGTAAGCACCAAATAGCGTCCATCCTGTGACACAATGTCCGCCACAAACCCCAGCCAGACTACATAATCCTCCACGGCATGCGTGGAGGGGTCAAGTGTATGAGTATGACGCTGTTCAAAGGCAGCCTTATGCTCCAGTGCCTGCGCAAGCAACTCAAGGTCGCGAGGCGCCATTTGCGCTCCCGCTGCGCGCGTGGAAGCAGGTACAAACATATGTGACCAACTAAACGCGCCGTTGCTCTTAAAAAACTCCTCAAGCGCGTCCGTAAGCTCTTTCAGCGACGCATCATCTTTGTAGGTCGCTTGGGCAGTTACGGCATTTTCATAGAGCTCAAACACTGGAGGAAAGATATCTGCCGCCTCGGCGTCTGAAACAACAAAAGAAGAGGCGCCAAAGAAACGGCCAAGCCCCGCAAGTGACTGCGGCAATCCCGCGCTGCCAAATATCCCCCATATTCCTATCCCTACCACCGTCACGAGCGCCGCAAGCGCCACCTGTTTTCTCCACCCTCCTCCCGCCTGGTGATGTGGTGGTTTAGTATAAAACTCCTGAATACGGCTGCCCGTGCTACCACCCTCTTGTGCGAGTCGAGGCGGGCCCCCAGAGGGCGGAGCGGAAATGCCGGCACCAAACCAGTTTTCCTGCGCAGCCGCCTCACGTGTTGTTAATACGGGTGAGACAGACCGAACACCGTCAATACGCCCCGCGGCGGGGGGTGAGCTGGAAACATTCCTAACATGCGTGGGGGCAGTTGCAGGAGTGGGTGACGGTGTTGCGGTCCTCTCTTGTATACGCTCCAGGGCACGTTTTTTGGGTACCGCCGAAAGACGCAGCGCGAGTTCTCGGTCCCGGCGGTCGTATTCTGTCATGCGGTCCAGCAGTGCTTCCCGGGGAGAGAGCGCGGACTCCCCTGCAGGCTCGGCTGGCACATGTACACCTTCCTCTTCCTTTTCTGTTGGGGTGGCAGGCACGCCCGTGTATTCTTCTGTGGTTTCCACGGCGCCCGTTGACACGGGCTCGTGAGAAAAAAGTTCGCGGGACAGAGCATCTACTGGCCCTGCCTGCCCCACGGTACGTGGGGTTTCTTCACCTGCCCTTCCTCTAAAATCTTTTCTAAAGGAGACAGTGCTAAAAAGCAGTTCTGTGACGGGGTCGTGCGTATGCTCCTCGGGTTTCCGCCGCCGCGCGGGAATGTCCTCACTCGTAAGTTCTTTGCCATCTTCCTCAACCGGCTTGTTCCATGGTGCGTCCTGAAAATCAGACATGTAAATCAGACAAAGTATAAAGAAGTTATAATGTTTAGAAACCTCTAGAGGAGTGTGGTAATGTTCTCAAGTTTCCTGCAAATCATAGCAACTCCCCTTTAAAACACAACCCCGCCTTATGTTGAAAAGGCGGGGTTGCAAGTTTCAGGCCCACGGAACACAGTTCCGTGAAATGTTTTTGTTCCGACACCCGTTTTACCGGGATCAGAACCCTCAACAGCATTCCAAAATCTAGGATCTTGTTGCTATGAGGACCAAGGTAAGCTGTAAGCCGCATTCTGTCCCCTCACATGGATCGCTGAAGACGATACTCACTCTTCTGTTCGCTGTATCACCTCCAAGGAACCATGAGAGAGGGATGGTCATCTATCTGGGCCCCGTATCACTACGAGGCTCAAGCGGCACTCCTTCCTCAGGCTTGGGCTCCCGAAAAAGGCACGGCCTTGCACCAGGTGGGGTTTGCCGCCCCACGTGTCACCACGGGGGACAGGAGGGTCTTACTCCTCCACGTTTCACCTATCGCCTGTGCCCAATGGGCCATCGGCTGTTTCGTCACTGTGGCACTATTCCCTAGGCTTGAGACGAGCACGAGTTTCCTCGAGTAAAACCAGTGCCGTCCGTATACCCGATTGGCGTTACCAATCACCTGCTTCCCCAACGCATTGTTGGGAGGTGTGCGGACTTTCCTCCCCACAGCCCGGCGCGGTCGCCGTTCTGCAGAGTAACCATCCGCTCACCTTGGCAAGGACAGCATAGCAAAACGCACAAGGAAATCAAGCGTGGAAAACCTCTAGAGCAACGTGCCTGTTTCCCCATCAAGCGCGTGATTGAGAAGTAGGTCCGCCCGGGTGTTCTTTTCCCGCGGGACGGCAGTAAAAGTGACCGTCCCAAAGTCAAACCTCAGGTTATGTACCTTCATATAAAGAAGCTGCATACGTTCTTCCTCTACACGCCAGTTGCCTGAAAGTTGGTTGGCGATAAGCTCGCTGTCTACCCTAAACTCCACCGTGCATTTTTTAGTCTTCTCTTTACCAAAGAGTGCCTTCAACTTTTTTAAGGCAAAAATGACCGCCTCGTACTCAGCTTCGTTGTTGGTGAGAGGTCCTCCTATTGCCTCGCCATACTCTTTAAGCGTGTTGCCGCCCGTGTCCTGAATGACCACGCCCACACCTGCGGGGCCAGGATTACCTCGTGAACCTCCGTCGGTATATACGACCACCTTTTCTTCTTCCAGGTTCTTAGGCATGCGTTATTGATGTTAATTTAAATTGCGGAGATTTTTTCCCTTTCCACTCGTTCACCGAAAGCTCCCCTGTAATGTGGAACACAGAGCCGGCGTGTAATGCCTCCGCCTCACCATTATGAAAAAAGAATAATGCGCATACTGTCGAGCCATCCTTTTCAAAATACAATTTAGCATGATTACCTTTCTTGCCCATAAGCTCAATATGAGTAAGCACCACATCACGCAGTTCAAAGCGTGGAAGAGGATTCGCCTCCCCAAAGGGAGCAAGCCGCCCCACAAGCAGGGCATTTTCAAGCGTAATGTCCTGGGGCGCAAGCTCGCCATCAGTGCTCGCTCTTGTGGCACGCGCGTTCCTGTTTTTCCGGGCATACTCCTCCAGACCGTGTTGAATGGTAGGTAGTGCCGACATTTCAAACGAGCACCCACACGCCGCATGGTGGCCACCATACTGGATAAGATGATCTGAGACAGTCTCAAGGGCGGCAAGAAGATCAAAGCCTTCAGGAGCCCTAAATGAGGCCTTCCCCACCGTCCCCCGGGAGTCTACAAGCATGACCGGGCGGTTGAACCTCTCCTGCAAGCGGGACGCAACCAGTCCCAGCAACGAAATGGACCAGTGCTCTGAGTGTTCAACAATGAACGGGGGGAGTTCCCCGGCAAGGCGCTTTGCGATGTCACGCTCAATGGTAGTAATCTCTTTTTTGCGCTTCTCGTTGTTCTCCTCCAGCTCAAGCGCCAGGGCGCGCGCGGAACGATCTGTTTCAGCCATAAGCAGGTCATACGCCATCCCTGCGTGCGCCATCCTGCTTGCCGCGTTCAGCCGCGGCCCCAGAGCAAACCCAACCGTCACTTCGTTGATGTTCGTACTAAGATCTGCGTCGTCAAAACGGGGCTCTACACCCGCCACATTGAAAAGCTGCCTCAGACCCGGTCGCTTTGTGCGCGCAAGCACATACAGGCCATACCGCACCAGGGCACGATTCTCTCCAATCATGGGCATCATATCCGCAATAGTGGCAAGCGCCACCAGGTCCAAATACCACTTCTCCTGTCCCTCCTGCCACACGCTGCTGGACATACGTGGATGGCCCGCCAACACCTGTACCAACTTAAAAGCAAGCGTGGCGCCACACAGACGCTTGAACGGGTAGGCGTCGCCCTCTTGGTGTGGGTCAACCACGGTGTACGCGGGCGGAACGTCCTCCACCACCTGGTGATGGTCCACCACAACAACATCCACCCCTTCACCCTGCGCATAGGCAATTTCCTTGATGTTCGTAATGCCACAATCCAACGTGACAATAAGCCCCGCACCCTCTGTAATAAATTTCTTGATCACCTCTGAGTTCAGTCCGTGCCCTTCTTCACGCCGGTCAGGCATATATACACCGGGAACATGTCCTACGTCACGCAAAAAACTACTTAAGATAGCCGCCGCCGAAATGCCGTCAGCGTCATAGTCCGCAAAAATAACCACGTGCTCACCCTCGTGCACCGCCTGCCAGATACGGTCGGCGGCCTTATCTATATTCTTAAGCAGGTGTGGGTCATGGGTGTCACGCTCATAGTTCGGGTTTAAGAACCGCTCTATCTCCTCATGGTCAACCAGGTCCCGTTGTTCAAGTAAAGACGCAAAAAATGGCGGGTAGTCGGTATGTACGTGACTCGCTCCGCTTCTCTGGGCCTTCACTGTTTCAATGTGTTCTGGCGCAGTTTTCATTTACTATCTCTGCCTTAACGCTTCAAGCCCCGGCAAGCGCTCGCCTGTTAAATATAAAAGCATAGCCCCTCCGCCTGTTGAAACATGGTCAACGTGTGAAAGACGCTCCTCTTGAGAAAGAAACCGCACAATGTCTCCCCCACCTGTCACCGTTTTTGCGCTGCCTTCGGTAAACACCTTTGCGAACTCGCACGACCCTGTTCTGAATGCCTCAACCTCCACTAAACCAAGGGGGCCATTCCAAACGGCAAGCCGCGCGGAATGCATATGGTCTGCAAAAAGTTTTTGTGTCTGTGGACCCACATCCACAATTGCTTCGTCTGATTGCACTTCTCCGACTGCCCGCATTGCTTGATCAAGTGATTTCTCAAAAGAGCGAGACACAACAACATCTACCGGAAGAATAAGGCGAGGATGTTCAAGATCAATGTTTAAGAGGTCAGACTCGTCATCAACCAAAGAAACGCCTACACCGAACCCTTGTTCACGCAAGAGCGTGTTAGCAAGAACACCTCCTACGAGCACCGTGCCACCACGTTCCAGAAAATACTCCACCAGAGTTATTTTTGTCTGTGCCTTTGCTCCTCCCATTACCACTACGAGCCCTTCGCCGGTATAGTCACGAACTGCCGAAAGCTCTGTGACCTCCTGGATAAGAAGCGGCCCTGCTGCTGAAGGAAGATGGCGAGGAACACCGACCACAGAGGCATACGCACGGTGAGCCGTGGCAAAGTTGTTGTTGATGAATACATCACCCTGTGACGCCAGCTCTTTTGCAAAGTTCTCGTCATTTTGAGTCTCACGCACGTCAAAACGCACATTCTCCCGTATGACCATCTCCCCTGCCTGCGGCTCTGCGTCACCAAAAAGAACTCTTCGCTCTAACACGTCAGCAATGTATTGCTGTATCGGCCGCATGCTTAAGGTCACGTCTTCTCCTTTGGGACGCCCACGATACGAACACACACTCACCTTGGCACCCTGCTGAGCCAACATATTGAGCAATGGGAGCGACGCCTCAACCCGCCACGTAGCGTGAGAATCAATCGTATCGCCCTCAACCGCAACATCAAAATTGCAGTTGACCAGTACGCGCCTGTCTTTAAGCGGTCCTAATTGTTCTACAGTTGGTAGGGTCACGGCTTTTTATGCTCTTTACCCGCATCACGCTCCACCTCTTTCTTGTCTCTCCGTCTGTCATATTTCTTATCACTCTCGTGTTTCCGTGTAGGTTTATGCGGCGCGCGCCCACGTTGAGGCGTGGTATTGATTTTTACCTTCTTTCTTTCTTTTTTCAGCATTCTTGAAAAGTTGCTACGACAAAGAGCCGGCGTGCCTCACAATAGTGGAGAACGAGTCTGCCCGGAGTGAGGCGCCTCCAACGAGCGCGCCGGATATCCCCTGGCACGAAAGGTATGTGTGCGCATTATCACCATCTACCGAGCCACCGTATATGTACCGAACATCAAGCACTTGTCTAAGATCTTCAACCACCTGCTCAACGTATCCTGGATCTGCGTCCTGACGGTGTTCGCTTGTACTCAGAGCCCACACAGGCTCATATGCCACCGTGAGCCGCGCTAAATCCTGCGCCGCTATGCCATCTGTGCTCTTCTTGAGCGATTCAACAACCAAAGCGTCACTGTCATTTTTTGTGTGCTCACCTACGGCAAGGATGACGTGAAATCCTTTTGAAAGGGCCGCGGACGCTTTCTTTGCCACCATTTCGTCTGTTTCATTAAAATAACTCCTACGCTCCGAGTGTCCTACCAATACGTAGTGGGCGCCTGCGTCACGCATCATGCCCACAGACACCTCCCCTGTGTACGCTCCTTCGCTCTCCCAAAAAACATTCTGCCCGCCCCACATAAGATGTGGGAACGCGACCGCAAGCTCTCGCAAATAGACTGCCGGGGGAAAGATCACCACCTCAACTGTGTCTTCAGGTACAACAACGTTCCGCGCAAGCTCCTTTGCTTCCGCGAACGTACGAGGGTGCATCTTCCAGTTTGCTCCTATTACATAGTTCATGGGCGTTTTTCCCGTTCTTTTACATGATACCAGACATAGAGAATGAAGATGGCGACAAGTACTGCCAAAATAAGTAAACTTGCCCGCCGGAAAAACGGCTCAATGTCATGCCACCGCTCTCCCAACAGATAGCCTACCCACGCCAGCAGGGCAGACCAGATGAACGAACCTATGAACGTAAAGATGGTAAACGGTATAAAGGGGGCCCGCACAATGCCAGCAGGAAGAGAGATGAACGTGCGCACAACAGGCAAAAGGCGCGACCAGAACGCCACGTGTACACCGTACCTGCGTATCCACACCTCACCTTTTTCCAGTTCATGGGAACTTACAAAGAAGTATTTGCCCCAACGCAGCACAAATGACCGACCGCCCTTATACCCTACCCAATATGAAACGACGGACCCCACAGTGTTCCCCAGCGCGCCCGCCAGCACCACTCCCCAGAACAACAACTCGCCGCGCGCAGCCACCGCCCCCGCAAACGGCATAATAACCTCTGAGGGAACGGGAATGTTCGCGCTCTCCACAGCCATAAGAAAAAAGACGCCAAATTGTCCTGTGGACTCAATAACCCAGATGACAAACTCGCCCAATGGGACCAAAATGGTGTCAAAAAAATTCATTGCTATAATGCTATGTCACGTAAATATGCCGCCACCGCATCAGGGTCCACCATGGAAACGTCAACACCCGTCCCCAGTTCAAACCCCGCGGCCGGAGTGGGAGGTTTGGGTAGGATTTCTACGTGCCAATGGTAGTGGTCGTGCGCCCGTCCGTCCCGTGCCGGAGCAGTATGAATGTAGAAGTTGTACGGCGGATCGTCTAGCCCCCTAAAAAGTTTAATAAGTGTAACACGGAGCGCGTCTGCCAATGCCGCAACGGCGTCGGGATCACTTTTCTCTATGGAAGACGCATGCACTTTTGGATACACACGTAGCTCAAACTCGTCCCGGGGTACATAGGGCGAAAGCACCACCATGTGATCGTTCTCATAGATAACACGCGTCTCCTCGTCCCGCTCCCACGCAATCATAGCACAGTGCACACACTCGCCCTGTGACGCAAAGTGTTCTTCCGAGCCCTTGAGTGAGCGGCGGACATCAGGCGGCACCACGGGAATAGCGACTATTTGCGAATGCGGATGCGTAATGGACGCTCCTGCCTCTTTGCCATGGTTGTGAAAGACAAGAATGTAGCGGGCACAATCTAGTTCTTGAAGCGCTTTGTAGCGAAGCATGTATGTGCTCACCACACCCAGCACCTCCTCTGGGCTCATCTGCGCAAACGGCCGATCATGATCCCGGGAAATGACCACCTCATGATGCCCCGCTCCTGTCTGAACCAGGTAGGGGCCTACTCTTTCTTCAACACCACACACACTCCCCGCAACAATGGGAAATTTGTTGTTTATAACCTTCACCCACCAGCCGTCTTTGTATGAGGCGTGCTCAAGCGTATGCACAACCTCGTTCCCACTCTTTCCAGGGTGTTCAAAGGGGCACGTTTCCGGCGTG
>CAZPCT010000003.1:0-5128 GCA_964585325.1 uncultured Candidatus Saccharibacteria bacterium | reverse complement strand
GCTCCATGCCCGCCTCCTTAACTACCTCCTCTGTTTTTTGAATTGAACGGGAGATGTATTCATCCACCAGTTTTTCAAATTGCCCGCGGGTAATCTTTTGCAGAAAGTGCTTGGGTCCCTCGGCGTCTGTGGTGATGAAAGGAATGTTTA
The DNA here is from genome assembly GCA_964585325.1 of uncultured Candidatus Saccharibacteria bacterium. Taxonomy (GTDB): domain Bacteria; phylum Patescibacteriota; class Minisyncoccia; order JACQLN01; family CAZPCT01; genus CAZPCT01. The sequence goes on along the minus strand of CAZPCT010000003.1, from coordinate 4,978 downwards.
TCTCTGTTTCCACTGTTGAAGAAAGCTCATGTTTAGCTTTTTCTGCCGCTTCCTTTAGCCGCTGCAACGCGAGCGTGTCTTTTGAAAGGTCAATCCCTTGATCCTTCTTGTATTCATCCACCAGCCAGTCTATAAGCGCCTGGTCAAAGTCGTCACCGCCCAAGTGAGTATCCCCACCCGTGGCCCGCACCTCAACGGTGTCTTCAGACACCTCCAGTACAGACACATCAAACGTACCACCGCCAAAGTCGTACACTACAATCTTCTCCTCCTTCTGCTTTTTCTTGCCAGTGCCAAATCCATACGCAAGCGCCGCCGCGGTCGGCTCGTTGATAATGCGGCGGACCTTGAATCCCGCAATGGTCCCCGCGTCTTTCGTGGCCTTGCGTTGCGAGTCGTCAAAATAGGCGGGCACGGTAATAACTACCTCTTCTATCTTTTCGCCCAGCCGGTCCTCTGCGTCGTTTTTTAACTTCTGTAAAATCATTGCCGAAGTCTCAGCCGGCTTCCACCACTTGTCCCCCATTTTCACTTCCACCCCACCATCCTCCGCTTTGCGAAGTTCGTACGGCATGAGTTTTTTGTCTTTTTGCACCTCCTCGTCCTCAAACCGGCGCCCCACAAGCCGCTTTATTGAGAAGAGTGTATTTTCAGGGTTTGTAATGGCCTGGCGTTTTGCCAAAAGCCCCACAATGCGCTCGCCGCTCTTGTTGATTGCCACAATAGAGGGTGTGGTTCGGTTACCCTCCTTGTTGTCAACAATACGGGGCTCGCCGCCTTCAATGACAGCCATTGCTGAGTTTGTTGTTCCTAAGTCTATGCCGAGAATTTTACTCATGGTGTTTGAATTACTGTCTACTGGTCACGCACAGTGACCTTCGCTGGTCTAATAATGTGATCTTTATAGATAAACCCGCACTGCCGCACTGTATCTACTATGTCTCCTGTTCCATCAACCGCCTCACTGGAAAGTGGGTCAAATGCGCTCCCACTTTCAGGAACTATCATTTCAACACCCTCCCTTGTAAGTACCTGCTCAAACAACGTCTTGACCGGGCGCAGTCCCTCAATCGCGTGTTTGTCTGCCTCACAGAGAGCGTCATGCACAAGAAGAAGCTCTCTCACCGTCTCCACCTTTGCCACATCCGCAAACCGCGAAAATGACTCTGCGGTCTCCTTTTTAAAGTTGACAAGGTCTGCCCGCGCCCGCTTCCACCCGTTAAGATAGTCACTGCGCTCTTTTTCAAGCGCGGCCACCCGTTCCTCCAGCTCTTCAATGCGCTTCTTGCGCTTTTCTTCTGTTGTCCTGTCCTTTCCCATATCTTACGTGATACTCCCTGATTCTAATTTATGAGCTACATATCGCACCAGCGCCACATTCTTCCGGTAGTCCATGCGCCGGGGTCCAATGATTGAGACAAAACCCACCCGTCCTGCCGCCCCTCTGGGGCGAGTCCCGCTCACAGAGCGGGAGCCTGCCGAAGGAGCATGTTCCTGCGGTAGCTGATACGTACCCGTGATGACGCTAAAACTCTGAATCTCCTTTACCGGATTCTCCTTCCCTATGAGTACACCAAAGGAGTCTTCCAACGCGTTGCGCCACAGGCTGTCAAAATAGCTGTCCATCTCATCCATAAACCGGAACAGGCTGGTCACTTGCTGTGGATCGGCAAGCTCCGGGTCCCGCGCAAGTTGAGAAAACCCGTGCGTATAGCGCACTTCCCCACTGGTCAGCCCAGAGATGGACAGTTCCCCTGAGATGTCGGCAACCACGCGGGAAAGTTCCTTGAGCACCTCATGCCAATCAGCGTGAGCATTGAGACCTGTGTCCACCCTCTTTTGATCAAAAGAGGACAGGCCGCCACTTTCCCTGTCAGCGCCGCCCCCACGCTCAATGTGGGAAATATAAAAACGGTACGCTTTGTCGGTAGGGACACGCCCCGCAGATGTATGGGGTTGCGTAATATAGCCATCTTCTTCAAGAGCAGCCATTTCCTGCCGTATCATGGCAGGCCCAATACCAAAATCATACTTGTCCGCAAGCGTTTTTGAGCCCACAGGAGCCGCATCGTGAATATGCTCACGAATGATGGCTTTTAAGATGTCTTTTTGTCGCTCCGTTATCGCCATGATGTGTTTGCCATCCTATCAAAATTAGCACTCAACAGTCAACAGTGCTAATAGGAGTTTTTGCGCGTCGCATTGGTCTAAAAAAATGGTATACTAAAGACATAATGCAGATAGTTAAAAGCTCCACCGTCACGTGGATTGATGTTGTCTCGCCATCGCACAAAGACGTGCATAAACTGATGCACGAATTCGGCGTCCACCCCATGGCTGCAACACAGCTTAAGAATCCCACGTTTCAACCTACTGTGGAGTACTATGACCAGTTCCTCTATATTGCCCTCCACTTCCCTATTTTTAACCGGGAAAAGGGGGTGTCTGAAGGCGTGGAAGTTGACTTCATCATCACTCCCCAGCTCGTGCTCACAAACCGCTATGAAGAGGTTGAGGCGCTTGATGCACTTCTTAAAAAGTGCTCGTTCGTTCCGCACAAGAACACGTCGGACTGCCTGGACCGTGGTCCTTTCTTCCTCTTTTATTCAATTGTGAACGAGATGTTTAAGTTTTCCCGCAGAGAAATAGACACCATCCACGAAGAGATACGTGACATTGAGGAAGGTATTTTTGACGAACGGGAAAAACAAATGGTCCCCCGCCTGTCACACGTGCGCCGGGACATCATCAACTTTTTGGGAGCGTTGAAACCGCAGCGCATGGTCCTGGAGACGCTTCTGTCCAACGATCACTTTGCGGATAGACATACGCGCCCGTACGTAATCAATCTGCTCCAACAGTACGACAGACTGCTTCATCTTATAGATACAAAGAGGGAGATGGTGGAGGCCCTGCAACAGACGAACGAGTCTCTGCTCAATGTAAAGACGAACGCCATAATGAAGACGCTCACCATCATGGCTTTCGTCACGTTCCCCCTCATGCTGTTAAGTTCCCTGTTCGGCATGAACGTGGACACGCTTCCTATTGTGGGCACCCCGGGTGATTTTTGGATTATTATAGGCATCATGGTGGCGGCCACACTTTCCTTTTTCTCGTTCTTCAAGACAAAACACTGGCTCTAAGCGTTCATAACGTATGAAGCTGTACAACTCGCTTACACGAAAAGTTGAGGTCTTAAAATACGGCCCTGGAGAGAGGGTCACTCTTTTTGTATGCGGACCAACGGTCTATGATCTTTCGCACATTGGGCACGGCAGAACATACGTCGTCTACGACGCGCTTGTAAAGTACCTAAGAGGAGAGCTGGGGTGGAACGTCTTTTACCTCCAAAACATTACGGATATTAACGACAAAATAGACACGCGGGCTAGTAAAGAGGGGCAGGACCCCGTGGAGCTTGCTAAGGAGATGGAAAAGGAATATTACAGGGACATGAAAGCTATTGGGGTGACAGCGGTTGACGAATATGCCCCTGCCTCAGAGTATATCGCTGAGATTGTCTCTCAGGTAGAGCGGCTCATAAAAAAGGGACACGTCTATAAGATTGATGACGACGGCTACTACTTTGACGTCACCACCTTCAAGGACTACGGGAAGCTGGCAGGACGCACTGTGGAGCAGGCAGAAGATGGGATTACACGGATTGATGAAAGTATAAAAAAGAAAAACAAAGCAGACTTTGTGGTATGGAAGCTTCATGAAGAAGGGAGCGCCTCCCCTTCCTGGGAAACCTCACTTGGCAAGGGCCGCCCCGGCTGGCACATAGAAGACACCGCTATTGCCGAAAAGCATTTTAGTTTTACGTACGATCTGCACGGAGCGGGTATAGACCTCATATTCCCCCATCACGAGGCCGAAATAGCGCAAATGGAGGCACTCTCGGGCATCTCACCTATGGTGAAGGTATGGACGCACGTAGGGGCCCTCACGGTGGAGGGGACAAAAATGTCTAAATCTCTGGGAAACTTTGTGACGATTAGAGAATTTCTTCAAAACCATTCAGCCCAGATGTTGCGCATGTATCTCTTCTCAGCCCACTACCGTTCCCCTGTGGACTATACGCCCGGAGTAGTCGCGGAGGCAGAAGCACGCCAAGAACGGCTGCAGGAATTCATGCACCGCCTACAGGAGGTGACCACAGAAGGTGTCTCGCCATTTCCCCTTACCGAGTTCACTGATGCTTTTTGGAAAGCGCTCAGTGACGACTTCAACACTCCCAAGGCGCTCGCCGAGCTGTTCCAGCTTGTCACAGAAACAAACAAGCTCATTGATGCCCACACGTTATCCAAGGCTGATGCACAATCCCTCCTTGCGTTCCTAGGTGGGGTCAATGCTATCTTTAACATACTGGTGGATACGGAACCCAACGTGCCAGAAGACATTGCCTCGCTTATGGCCCGGCGGGAAGAGGCGCGCACAGAGGGAAGATACGAAGATGCGGACGCGTTGCGAGAGGTGGTTCGCAAAAAGGGTTTTGACATCAAGGACACCCCAGACGGGCCCCGAGTTGTCCAAAGTTAAGAATAAAAACAAAGAGTCAAACTTTCCGCATAAGTCTTTGACGTTATCTTTTGACCAATGGCAGTAGATACCACAAAAACAAAAAAACGCGTCACGCCCATTGGTCGTGTTCCCCCACAAGACCTGGAGGCTGAGTCCTCAGTATTGGGGTCAATTCTTCTTGATAAGGAGGCAATGTGGCGCGTGGCCGATATTCTCACGTCCCGCGATTTTTATAAAAAAGCACACCAGGTGATCTACGAGCACATGCTCGCTCTTTTTGAGAAAGGAGAACCCATTGACATCCTCTCGCTCAGCTCAAAGCTCAAAGGGGCCAAGCAGTTGGACACGGTAGGCGGCACTTCATACCTCTCCTCACTGGTCAACGCAGTCCCGTCCGCGTCCCATGCCGTTCACTACGCGCGCATAGTGCAGAAAAAAAAGATACTGCGCG
>CAZPCT010000002.1:0-14092 GCA_964585325.1 uncultured Candidatus Saccharibacteria bacterium | reverse complement strand
CCGTGGGGAAGAGAAACCACTAGCTTCCGGAGAAGAAGGTTTAGAGGTGGTGGAAATTTTAGAGGCGAGCGACAAAAGCTTGATAGCCAGTGAGCGTATTACTTTATGATACACGCTCTTGTCACTGCTGTTGGGTGTAATACCTCCTTATCTATCATAAAAGGCCTAAGGAGAGCCGGTGAGCGGTATAGAATTGTTGGCGTAGATATAACTCCTCCACATGAGGCTTTGGGAGCGTCGTTTTGTGACGCATTCTACCAAGTTCCTTCATTTAGGGATGATGGATATGTAGAATCATTGCTAGATATCATCCACAAAGAAGGCGTCATGCTTTTGTTCTCTGTGCTTGACCAGGAACTTGAGATTCTGGCCGCGGTGGAGACTTCCCTTAGTGCGGAAGGGGTGCGTTTGTGCGCTGCCCCCGGGCCGGTGATAAAGCTTTGTAATGACAAATACGCGCTCAACACCTTTCTCCAGAAGGAGGACTGGTCTGTTCCCGTTACACTTCTAGCAGAAGAGGCAGTGAGAGCTGACAGCATGACATTTCCCGTCTTTATCAAGCCGCGATATGGCGTAAGTAGTCGTGACTGTTATACCGCCCATAATAAACAGGAACTTGAGGTCTTTCTCAGCAGGGTCAACAATCCACTTGTACAGGAATTTCTTGAAGGAGATCACTATGTTATAGATGTGGTGAACGATCTTCAGGCCAGAAACATTGTTTCAATACCGCGCAGGGAGATAAGCGCGAAGGCAGGTATTGGTGTAAAGGCTGTTACCGTCAAAGATGAAGAACTTATTGCATATGGACGTGACCTATCCGAGCTTCTTGGGGTTCGTGGTGCTGCCAATATAGAAGTATTCAGACGCGAAGATCGCATTGTCCTGCTTGAAGTCAATCCACGTTTTTCTGCTGGCTCTATTCTCTCTGTGGAAAGCGGGGTGAATATCATAGATGTGACCGCAAGGGTCTTTCTTGGGCAGGGGCCTAAGTTTGATGGTCTTTCGTGGAAGGGAGGAGTCTATATGTCACGGTATTGGGAGGAAGTGTTTACGCAGCTGGAACAAGGACAAGAATGATGAGATATGAAGGTGTGTCAGTACTTATTGCTGGGGGCACTGGCTTTATTGGCAGTGTGGTTGTTGAGGACCTCTTGAAAGAGGGTGCCAGTGTCACGTGCTTGACCAGACAGAAACTTGTATCCAAGCAGAAAAATCTTTCTTATCTCACGCTTGACCTGGGTAGAACATATGAGGCAGACAGAACTCGCGCAGAGCAATTAACTATCCCTTTTGATTTTCTGCTTTACCTTGCGGCAAGCATTCCGCTGGCTACAGGCGTGAAAGAAGACATGGTTACCGCCTATCACAATAATCTCACACCCTTCCTTAATTTTTTGCACGTGTTCGGCGCCCTGTCTAACAGGATTGTCTTTACAAGCACGGCGGATGTCTATGGGATTCCTGACGCGGATGACTTCACAGAGGACTACCGTGTACGGCCTGTGACCAACTATGCCATTGCTAAGTACTGTTCCGAACACTATTTAGAATATTTCTCCCGTGTGCATAACAAACAGTTCAACATTCTGCGGTTTGCCCAAGTATATGGACCGAATGAGCCGGTGGTAAGGGCTATTCCCATTGTCGTCCAGGCGCTTGCCTCGGGAAGTGAGTTTGTTCTCAAAGGATCGGGGGAAGATTTACGGCGCTTTCTGTACGTTCGTGACGCTTCCTCAGCAGTTAGATGCGCCATGTCGTCAATGAAAAACTCGGTGTTCAATATAGCGGGCGGGGAGGATGTTTCTGTCAAGGAGGTCCTAGCTGTAGTGGAGGAACTCTCGGGAGAAGAACTCAACCTGCGGCATGAACCAAACGAAGGAAAGCGTGTGAACATTCTTCCTAATTTTGACAGGGCACGGACGCAGCTTGGCTTTGAGCCTCGCTACACTTTTCGTGAGGGGATAAAGGAAGTCCTGGAGGGGGCCGGCCTATGAACAAGGAAGAAAATAAGAAGAATGTCTTCTGGATAGTGCCCTATAGAGAGCCCGTGTTGAGTAGGGGTGAGGGAGCATGGGTTGAAGATACGCACGGGAAGAGATATCTTGACCTTATGTCGGGGCAATTTTCCCTTCCTTTGGGGCACAGTCATCCAGAGCATGTCCAGATGCTCCACACCCAGGCAAAAAAACTCCTTCATACAAGCACGGCGTACTTAAGCGATGATTTTTTACTAGGTGTTGAGGCGTTGAATAGCATAACTCATTCGTCTCTGTCCAAGTTTACTTTTTTGTCCACTGGTGCAGAGGCGGTGGAGTTTGCTCTAAGATATGCCAAGGTTTTTACAAAGAAAGAGGGGGTCGCCGCGCTCACACACGGTTATCACGGCCTTACTTTGCAAGCGCAGAGTCTCTCTATGAGTGGCCAGTATGCTCGTCCTATGGTGCAAGGAAGCCATCATTTACCCACTCCTACTCAGGAGCTGTTGATGGATCATAAGGCTGCAAAGGCCCACGTCGCGGACGTCATTGAATCTTCCCAGCGTGCGCTCAAGTCCGCAAAAGGCAGTCTTGCTGCACTTATTGTAGAACCCACCATTTCGGTGGGTGGAATGATCTTCCCTCCCAAGGGGTATTTTCAGGGTTTACAGGAGATTGCTCATGAACACGAAGCGCTACTCGTATTTGACGAGTGTCAAACGGGCTTGGGGCGTACGGGGAAGTGGTTTGGCTATGAAGACACGGGTGTTGTACCCGACATTCTCGTATTAGCAAAAGGGGCGGGGCTTGGGCTTCCTACGTCGGCTGTTGTCATGAAAAAAGACATTGCTGAAGAGCTGGAAGGGAACATTCTTCATTACAGCTCACATCAAAACGACCCGATTTCTGGCGTTTCCCTGGCTTTCCTAATTGAATATGTGCAGAAAAATAATCTATTGACTCATGTTACAGATATGGGCGTGTATTTGGTAGAGGGGTTGTATAAGGTAGCGAAAAAGTTTCCTATCCTAAAAAACCCTCGAGGCAAGGGACTAATGGTCGCCTTTGACTTATCCGATGCATGCTTTACTTCGACAATTAACTCGGGGCAGCATTTAATTTCTCTTCTAGAGAAGAACGGCGTTCTCATCCAAACGGTGCGACGCGGCAGGACTTTTCGTGTTTTACCGGCCTATACAATAAAGAAGAATGAAGTAGACTTCTTTCTACAGGCGCTTGAGAAAAGTCTGGAGGAGCTACCTGTGGCGTCGTCAAACAAATATGAAAGTTAATTTTCTAGATTTACAAGCTCAGTACCCTCTTATCCGCGAGGAGGTAGAAAAGAAGTTTCAAAATATTATTGGAAATTCTGCTTTTGTTTCGGGAAAGTATGTAGAAGAGTTTGAGGAGACGTTTGCTCAATATTGCGGAGTAAAGCACTGTATCGCAGTTAATAGTGGGACAGCGGCCCTCGAGCTTGCTTTGATGGCAACCAATGTTGGTGCGGGGGGTGAGGTCATAGTGCCTGTAAATACATTCATCGCCACCGCGGAGGCGGTATCTCTTCGTGGGGCTACCCCTGTCTTCATTGACGTTGACCCGCACACGTATCTCATCGATACAGCTAAGATAGAGGAAGTAGTTACCGAAAAAACCAGGGCAATCATCCCGGTCCACCTGTATGGGCAGGTGGCAGATATGGATGCTGTCAACAAGATTGCCCAAAAGCACAACTTAGTGGTGATTGAAGATGCGTGCCAGGCGCATGGCTCAGAATACAAAGGACGTCGTGCGGGTTCATTTGGTGCGGTGGCGGCTTTTAGTTTCTACCCCGGGAAAAACTTGGGTGCATGGGGGGAGGGGGGCGCGATTACCACCGATAGCGACGAGCTAGCTCGCACACTGCGTCTTTTACGGGACCACGGTTCTCCTATAAAATATGTTCACGAGATTATTGGCGGAAACTATAGAATGGACGAGTTCCAGGGCGCGGTTCTGGGCACTAAACTACAACATCTTGACATGTGGAATGCCAAGCGACAAAATTGGGCTGCCCTCTATTTGAATAAACTTTCAGATATTTCTGCGGTCGTCCTCCCTGAAGTGACAAAACACACAACTCCCGTCTGGCATTTGTTTGTCATTCAGGTTAATAAGCGTGACTCCTTAAGGGAGTATTTTGCGTCACAGGGGGTGCAGACGGGCATTCATTATCCTACACCACTGCATAAAACAAGGGCGTATTCGGCGCCACAATTTAGCGACGGGTCATTTCCGAACGCCGAAACAGTTAGTGCACGCATTCTTTCACTTCCCATGTATCCTGAACTCATAGATGAAGAGGTACGGTTTGTGACAGATACTGTAAAACAATTTTTATCATAACTGGCATGTCGGTAACAGTTACGGTTTGCGCCATAGTAAAGAACGAAGAAAGAAATATTCGAGATTTTGTTAATGCTTTCTTACCTATTGCTGACGAGTTTCTCATTGCCGATACGGGCTCTGTTGATAAAACAATAGCAATCATTGAAGAATTGGCTGCGTTGCACAAAAATATTACGCTTTATCGTTATGTATCTGAGGGTCAATTTCACTTTGGTAAAGCTCGGAACTTTCTTTTGGACAGAGCTACAAAGGACTACGCCATTATGTGTGACGCTGACGAGAGGCCAAGTCGAGAGTTTAATGAGTGTTTTCGCGGCTTTCTTGAAAGAGAGCGGCCGTTAGTTGCAACTGTTGTGCGGAAGGACGAGCTCTTACCGCATCTTGTTGATCAAACTAATGGTCGGATAGTTAAAAAAGGTTCAAACGTGAGGTACGGCACGGGGCCTCTTTACCAGGTTCACGAACAACTAAAGTACACGGGAGAAATAAAGCTTTTCAATCAGGTGTTGTGGCACCAGCAACGTTCTAACCATTATGTAATTCGACCGCAGCGTATTCTTTCTCAGCTTGAACTCCAAATTGACCGCGTGCCAAAGACGAAATCTTTCCCCGGGCATGTACTTCGGGGAATTTGGTATTTTTATTATCGTTTTAAAAAAATCTACTTTAAGCGTGGCCTCTATAAAGACGGGGTTTTGGGTTTTAAGTATGCTTTCATGAGGGCTCTAGATGCTTTTCTTATAGAATTTTTTGTTGGGCTCAAACCATCAAATGATGAAAAAATATGGCGGGAGAATCATCAAAGAGAATAACTGTAAGCATGAAAGCGCTATCTCTCATTAGTTTATTCATTTTTTGCCATGCGACGGAACATATACAGACCAAACAGTGATCCAAAGAATCTATGAAGTACACGTGCGATAATGAGGCCAAGAAGCCCCAACGGTATAATAAGGGCTATTGTAATTACCATCTGAAAGATGGGGATGACAATGTTGCCAATGTATTGTTCCTTAACTTTCTTTTTAGCTGTAAAAAAGACACCTATGGGGATAAAGCTATTCGCCAGCAAGGATAAGGAAAAGATTTGGGAGAGGAAGACGGAGTCCATGTATTGCGGGAAGAAAACCTGAAAAAGAAACGGCGCGGCAAGTATATATATCACTACAAGAGCTGCGTGAAACAGGAAGAACTTAAAAACTTTGTTCCCTATACCTTCCCGGATTTCCTCTGTGTCTCTTGCGGAGTATTTGGGGAGCATGAGGGCGGTTATGCCTTTTAGCGGGCCTTTGATTTGTTCAGGCGGTGCGAGCGCAAAAGCATAGACCGCCAGCTCTGCTGCGCCCAAGAAGTGAAAAATTAGAACCTTATCAAGCTGCCCTGCCGCTGTAGCCAGAACGGACATAAAACTAAGGTGTTTGCCGTAGGAAAGTGAAGCAGGATCTTTTTTGTTATTTTCTGCGAACTTCTTTAACGAACGGCGGAGAAAATAGTATCTGAGAAGCGTATAGGGAATGAAGTAGGCAAGGAGGACAAGGAATAGATTGTTAGTGAGGAAGACAACGACAACCAATATGGCCGTGGAGACTACTTTTTGCCAAAGGTTGTAGGTGGCAAGTTCTCTAAAGCGTTTTTTTCCGTTGAGAAGGGCGTCAAAAATGCCAAAGGCGTCCATCACGGGCAGAAACGCGGCTACGATGAAAAACGAGATAGTAAGCGTAGGATTGCCGTTTACAAAGTAGTAGCCGGCGGTACCAAGCGCAGCAAGGCCGCCTAGCATACCCCACCGAAGTCGTGTGCGCAGCGCCGGCAACACAGAACCATCAAACCCTCTAGATACGGCTTGGGTTACAGACGACATCATGCCGTGCAGCGTGAAAATAGAAAGAAGCCCTGCAATTGACAGGACAAACTTATAGAATCCGTATACTTCCTTGGGCAAGAAATTTGCGAAGGCTATGGCAAGCCCAAATGTTGCGGCAGAAGAAACAATTTGTCCCAGTGTCAGCCAAAAGCCGCCGCCGGCCAGATAGACCATGTCCGTCTTTGTAAATCGCTCCGATTTACGGAGTAACGGCACAATTTTCAACTTCCACCTTTCAATCAATGTCACAGGTATTGGATAATTCCACTAAGGTTTGCTATATTCTTCAGGTATGACACAGTCTGAGCGATGGCTCAAGAATACCATAAAAGCTGCTATTTTCATCCTTCCGTTTTTGCCGTTTGTGGTGACGGATTCGTTGTATTTTCCGTTTATTACTGGCAAGAATTTTGTCTTTAGAGTTATTATTGAAATCCTGCTGGTGCTCTGGGTAGTGCTTGCTATTAAAAACAAGAAGTATCTGCCGGGCAAAAGCGCCGTTCTCTGGGCTGTTCTGGCGTTCTTTGGCGCTCTCACGCTGGCTACTGTCTTTTCTATAAACCCGTACAGGAGCTTCTTTTCCAACGCGGAGCGTATGGAGGGACTCTTTGGGCTTCTACACGTGCTGGGACTGTTCATGGTCACAGCAAGCATATTCAACAAGAAAGACTGGGCACAGTTCTTTTCTGTGACATTGGTGGCGGCTGTGGGCGTGGCTATTCATGGGATTGGCCAGCTTGTGGGGTGGTTTGAAATTCACCAAGGAGGCGTGCGTGTAGACGCAAACTTTGGGAACGCCGCGTACTTTGCGGGCTACTCTTTGTTCGTCATCTTTTTTTCTCTTTACTTGTTCACGCGGGTGCGCGCCGGGGAGTACGTGCCGTTTGGCAAGGACTACCGGAAGATCTGGCTGTGGGCGCTGGGTGCCGTGAGTGTCATCTATGTGGTGTTGTTGTACCTGAACCAGACGCGCGGCGCCATGCTTGGGCTTTTGGGCGGACTTTTTGTAGCCGCTTTGCTCAGGGCTATCTTTGGGGGAAAGGTGAGGGCGCGTACCTGGAGCCGTGGTGCGGTGCTTGTGTTGGTCCTTATCCCGCTCCTTTTCTTTGCGGTAAAAGATACTGCTTGGGTGCAGGAGAGTTCTACGCTCAAGCGTTTTGCGGACATCTCCATGGAGGACGCAACCACACAGGCTCGTTTCCTTGTGTGGGGTATGGCGGTGGACGGGTGGCAAGAGCGGCCAGTGTTTGGTTGGGGACCAGAGACGTTCACCACCGTCTTTGCTCAGCAGTACCGCCCGGCGCTCTGGAGCGTAGAGCCGTGGTATGACAGGACTCACAACGTCTCTTTGGACTGGTTGGTATCTGCAGGGATACTTGGCTTTCTTGCGTACCACGCCCTCTTTGTGGTGGCGTTATGGTATTTGTGGCGGCTGCGCAAGCGGGGCGTGTTTACAACTGCGCAAAGTGCGCTTTTTGCGGGGCTTCTGTCGGCGTACTTCATACACAACTTCTTTGTCTTTGATAATGTTATAAGTTATCTCTTCTTCTTTGCTGTTCTGGGCTGGCTCCATGTCAGTTACCGGGGTGAACGGATGGACCTGCCTGCGCAGGCGGGCGGCGGGCCCCTCATTGCGGGGGAGATGGCGCGGAACAGTATTATTGCTCTTGTGGCACTGGGTGTTGTTGCCTCACTCTATGTCTACAACATAAAACCCATAAAGGCTTCAGGCGCGCTTCTTGAGGCACTGCGGAGCCTGTCGGCGCCGCAGTTGGGGACAGAGAATATTCAGAACGCGCACAGAAGCCTTGAGCGGGCGATAGGTTTTAACACATTTGTGACCACAGAGGCGCGGGAGCAGCTCTTAACGAAGGGAACGGAGGACGTCTCACGTGCTCAATTTGCCAATGCCCAGGATCGCAGAGCGTACCTTGACTACGCGGACGAACAGGGAGAGGTACATCTTGAGCAGTTCCCGCACGATATGCGTATGCGTACGTTCTACGCCTCGTTTCTGGTGCAAGTAGGAAAGTCTGAGAAGGGGGAAGGGTATGCGTTGGAGCTGGTTGAGCGTGGGCCAACACGCCCGCTCTTTTATCTGATACTAGGAGAGGCGTATCTGCGGCAGCCGGAGAGGAAGGAGGACGAAGCGCTTGAAGCGTTTGAGACAGCGTACACACTTTCACCCGACTGGCCGCTTGTACAAGAGGCGCTTGCTATGGGGCTTATAGAAGCGGGCCGGCTGGAACGCGCGCGCACGTTTCTGGAGCGGCAGTATGGTACGGCGCACCCGCCCGTTCAGCGGGTCATCCAGGCGTATATCAGTGTCGGCGCGTATGCAGACGCAATACGTTCCGCAGAGGCGCTTGTGGAAAAGGAGCCAGATGATATACGTTGGAACTTTAGCCTGGCAAAGCTCTATGTGCACGAATTCCGTGATGCTGAGGCAATTGCCCGGCTAGAGCGGGTGAGTGAGCTAGAGCCTCGCCTTGCGGGGCAGATGCAGGTCCTCATAGATCAGATCCGCGCCGGCACAATCAACCGAAACTTATAAAGAAAGATACAAGTTACAAGGAACAAGGGACAGGATACAAGATAGCAAAAAAAGAAGTAGTCATGACGAAGTCTCAGGAGTCAAAGCAACAGAAAACTTTTGATCTTGAAGAACGCACCACAAAATTTGGCCGTGAGGTTATACAGCTGTGCAAAAAGGTAAAGCGTAATCCCATCAACGACCGCCTCGTGAGCCAGGTGGTAAGGTCTGCTGGATCTGTGGGCGCAAACTACCGCGAAGCCAACGATGCATTAGGAAAGAAAGACTTTGCGCACAGGCTGAAAATTTCCAGAAAAGAGTGCAAAGAAACTCTCCATTGGTTTGAGTTGCTCCAGGAGGCCAATCCTCAATTAGAAATGGAGATAGAGACGCTCTCACGTGAAGGTACGGAGCTGCGGAACATTCTTTCCGCCATTATCAAAAAAGCACCTCTCTAATTCTTTATTTCTTGTTTCTTGGGATTTGTGTCTTCGGCGTGCCGTTATCGGCCGCGGCCGCGGAACATAAGGTCAATCGTTCGCAGAATGACGCCTACGTCAAAAATAAGCGAACGATTTTTTAGATAGAAAAAGTCATAGGCCATACGCTCCCGTGCGTCTTCTAACGTGATAACGGAGGAGTAGTTTATTTGGGCCCACCCGGTGAGCCCCGGTTTCACAAGATAGCGGCGTTCATAAAAAGGGAGAGCGCTGATGAACCGCTCATCAAAGGCGCGTTGTTCACTGCGGGGGCCTACAAAGGACATCTCTCCTTTAAGAATATTGATAAACTGAGGCAGTTCGTCCAGGCGCACCTTTCTAATGAACCTGCCTATGGGCGTAATGCGCGGATCGTTGTCTATGGTGATTTGCGCTCCCGCTCTGTCTGCGTTCACTACCATGCTTCTAAACTTTATGACAAAAAACGGACGCTCATACTGTCCCGTGCGCTTTTGCTTGAAAAAGATGGGTCCTCCGTCCTGAAGCTTGATGGCAAGGGTTATAAAGATGCCTATCATACAGGCAGGGAGGGCGAATACCAGCACGGCAAGGATATCTAAAAGACGTTTTAACGCATCATACGTGAGATTTCTGCCCGCGGCCGCGTGCTCCAGAAACCAGCGCTCGCTTATTTCCTCAAGGTCCACTTTTCTGGTAAGGCGCTCCTTAAAGTTGGTAAAGTCCAGCACGGCCACGTCACGGCCAATAAGTCTGTCCAGTTGCCTCACCACGTCGTCATTTTCTAATATGGACTCCTCCACAATAATCGTCTGGATGGTGTGCTCCTCAACAATTCGTTCCAGGTCTAAAAGGTCTTGGCGTGTGAACGTAACAAAACCACGGTTGTGTCCTTCGTGCACCTCGTCTGTGAAGACGCCGACTACACGGTAGCCTATTTGTGGGTTGTTGTTGAGCGTGGCGGCCAGCGGGGCCACTTTGGTGTCCCGCCCCATCACAAGTGTGGGGAGGTGCAGGCGGGTCTTAAAGAGGCGGTTCGCCACCTGCCGCCAGAGCGCAAAGAGAACCACAAATATGACAAAGAAGAGCGCGAGGTTTCGTTTTGGTGAGATGGCAAAGAAGGGGACCAGATAAAAGAAGGTGAGCGCGATGACGCCGTTTATGAAAAGCGCCCGGAAGACGGTGCGGTAGAACTCAAGGGAGTTTTTTGCCGCGGTGAAGTCGTAGAGGTTGTGTATAAAAAAGACAATGAGCCAGAAGGCAAAGACAATAGTGAACGGGGCAAAGTGCTCGCGTACCAACGGTGCTTCTGTCAACGAACCGTAGCGGACAGTCAGCATAAGCCCTAACGAAAGATAGAGGACGGCGATGTCCCCAATGACCAGCATTGCTGTCTTATAGGCGTGTCTCATTATGTATAATTTTGCATATTTTAGGGCGTAAAGTCAATTTGGAAATGCGTCGCCTTCATTTTTATGATACATTTATGGTAGTGCTTCCCTCTAACACAGGTGGTGAAGAGTACACGATTCTTACTCATACTGTGTAGCTTGTTAGCTCTGAACGCCCTGACGTTCAACACTTTTCTGGTGCATACGCGCTCTGTCGGTCTTCCCGGCAGTTTTTTTGTTGCAGACGTTTTGGCCGAGGGGTGCGAAGAGGGGCAGATAGACATCAACGCAGCCACTCCTGAAGAGCTTGAGGAGTTGGATGGCGTGGGTCCCGTTATAGCGGGCCGTATTGTTGAAGAGCGTCCGTTTGAGTCTGTTGACGACCTTGAGCGTGTTTCGGGTATTGGGCCTGTAACTCTTGCGGGTATACAGGAGCAGGGTCTTGCGTGTGTGTCGGCCGCGGAGGGCGAGGACGGGGAAGACGGCGGAGACGGAAACGCCACGTCAACACCAACGGGCGGTGGAGGTGAGACTGCAACAAGCACACCCCCTGCCGGTGAGGACGAGTTAGAAGATGACACAGCAACGTCCACGCCCCCATTTGACGACGAAAACGAAGACCAGACATCCACCTCCACACCGCCCGTTCCAGATGTAGGGGATGACGCTCAAAGCGCAACCACTACTTCGCAGACTGGCGCGGACGGGGCGGCGAGCTCCACGCCGGAGGGCGGTGAGGATGAGGAGTCGTATAGTCCCCAGTTTGGTGATGTGCTGGTGAATGAGATTGCGTGGATGGGTACGGAGGCGTCCGCAAACGACGAGTGGATAGAGCTTCGCAATACAACAACCGTTGATATTGTGGTAGACGGTTGGGAGCTTCGTAACGCGGACGGGAGTTTTACAATAATGTTGCCTGATATCACCCTTCTCGCCGCCGGCTTCTTGTTGCTTGAGCGCACGGACGACGAATCAGTTCCCGGTATTTCTGCTGATGTGATCTATACCGGCGTCCTCCCAAACACCGGCGAGACGCTTGTGCTTCTTAACGCAACAAGCACAGAAATAGATCGTGTTGAGGCCTCGGACGGCTGGCCAGCCGGGGACAACGCGTCTAAGGCCACCATGCAGCGGCAAGGGAGTACATGGGTGACAGCGGAGCCCACTCCAAAGAACGCAAACACGAATCCTGCCATACTGCCGCCTGCAGAAGAAAAAGAAAGGAATACACAGAGGGAGACAAAAGAAGAGGAAGAGGACGAAGAAAAAGAAGAGGAGAAAAAAGAGGCAGAAGAAGTGAGTGCCACTATCCACACCGCGCTTCCCGGCAGTGTCATCATTAATGAGATTGCGTGGATGGGTACGGAGGCGTCCGCAAACGACGAGTGGTTAGAGCTTTTTAATACAACAGACGAGCCAGTGATCATTACCGGTTGGAGGCTTACTGCCGTGGACGGCTCGCCGGATATCTCTATTGACCAGGAGGTGAGTGTGCCCGCGGGTGGGTACGTGCTTTTGGAGCGGACAGATGACAGCACCGTTCCCGGCGTGCCCGCCGGATACATTTATACTGGCTCGCTTAGCAATGCAGGGGAGACACTTGTGTTGCTGGATGGCGAGGGAACGGAAATTGATCGTGTAGACGCGTCTGAGGGCTGGCCGGCCGGAGATAATGTCTCAAAAAACACGATGCAAAAACGGGGAGAGGTGTGGGTGACGGGTGTGGGGACGCCGCTCCAAGAAAATGCCGGCATTATACCTGCCCAAACAGCATTAGAGACGAAAGACGAAAGCACGCCGCGCACATCTTTACAACGTACCTCTCCCCGTATGGGAAGTGGCGCACCTGCGCCGGCAGAAGCGGCAACGTCAACACCGCTACGTTCTCTGTTTGAAGACCGGGATAACGCGGCGTTGCTTGCTGCTGCCGGTGCGGGCGGCGGAACAACGTACGCAGATGTTCCTCTTATTGTGTGGATAGCGTTAACACTCTGTAGCGTTGGTTTTGTTTCGGTAAGTTATCTGTATCTGCAGCTAAAAAGAAAAAAAGAGAGTGAGTATTTATTTATTGAGTGACACTTGTGCACAAATGCGTGCAAAAACTATTGTACTTTTTTAAAAATAAGCTCATACTTAAAGAAGTAGACAGCACGCATGACACATATATTGACATGAGTCGCGTGTCGAAGACTCATTAGGAGGTAAGTTGCTCACGCAACACATACATGCCAACAAAAAAGAAAACAAAAAAGCGCGCAGCCAAAAAGCCAGCGCGTAAGCCAGCCAAGAAGCGGGCAGCCGCCAAGCGAAAGCCGGCGACAAAGCGCAAGACGACAAAGAAGCGCGCTACAAAGAAAAAAAAGAGATAACGTTTCTCTTGCAAAGATCTCCGTACTCGGGACACTCGGTTTCAACAGGCGGGGATTTTTGTTTAGTCCTCTTGCCCGTGTTATACTCCTCACACTAACTCACACCATTTTCTATGCGCATTAACATCAAAGGTACGAACATTGAGCTTTCCGAGACCCTTCGCTCCTACATCATGGAGAAGATAGGGGGACTTGAGCGTTTTTTCCCTGACATTGACGAAGATGGGATTGTCGCGGACGTTGAGATAGGCAAGCCCTCCCAGCACCACCAAAAAGGGGATGTGTATTTGTGTGACGTGACCATGGAGATACAGGGAACAATTCTGCGGGCCGAAGAGTGCCGTGAGACGCCCCAGGAGGCGATAGACATGGTAAAAGATGACATTGAACGACAGGCGCGCAAGCTGAAGGCTAAGCGCCGGGACACGTACCTGCGCCGCGCGCGCAAGGCAGCGCGACGGATGAAACTCTTCCGTTTTTTCCGCCGGGAAGAGTAGTATCTTTAAGGGAGAAACGCCGTTTCTCCCTTAACACAGCCGATTCGCTCGCTCATACTCGGCTTTTCCCTCTTCCTCCTCATCCGAAGTGCGGGCACAGCCCGACACTTCGTGGGAAAGCCTGCTGCGCAGGCAGTTTTGTTTTATACATAGGTGCGCTATACTCCTTACGAATTCTTACTTCTATCTTCTAGATAATGGGGTTTTTCTCAAAAATATTCACCAAAGACGAAGGCGCCGCATTTTTAGGTGAGGCGCAGGACAGAGTAGAGCGTATAAACGCGCTTGAAGATGACTTTGCGTCTTTAAAAGATGAGGAGCTTCCTGGCAAGACGGCGGAGTTTAAAAAGCGTCTTGCAGAAGGCGAGGAGATTGACGTGTTGATTGAAGAGGCGTTTGCTCTGGTGCGTGAGGCCGCAAAGCGTACGTTGGGGCAGCGCCATTATGACGTACAGCTTATTGGCGGTATGGCGCTGCACAGAGGGTATATGTCGGAGATGAAGACGGGTGAGGGAAAGACACTTGCCGCTACGCTACCACTTTACTTAAACGCACTTGCTGGCAAAGGAGCGCACCTTATTACGGTCAACGACTACCTTGCCCGCCGTGACGC
>CAZPCT010000001.1:0-7853 GCA_964585325.1 uncultured Candidatus Saccharibacteria bacterium | reverse complement strand
AATATCACCGTTACCACCAATAAAATATAGACGGTGGTCAGCGCCGCGTTTATGAGCCCGTGTTTTATAATGTGTCTGTTCATTCCGCCCAAATCCTTTTATCTAGCCCGAGTACTTGTCTACCGTATCCAACAACGTCTTTGCTGAAAAAGGCTTTTCTAGAAAATCATCGGCGCCCGCTTTTAGACATTGCTCTTTCGCCCCTGGGTACCCAGACATCATAATAAGGGGGATGTTCTTTGTGAAAGCTGCGCTTTTGAGTTTCTGTGCCACCTCTTTTCCGTCTTTTTCTCCAAGGCGCATATCAAGGAAAATAATATGGGGCAAGGCCCCTTTCCTACTTTCAAATTCTTCAAATGAGGATACGGTATCTATGGTATAACCGGGAGTCAGCTCAAAGGCAGCTTTGAGCGCCTCCCTAATGGAAAGCTCATCATCCAAGATAAGAATTGTCTGATTTTTTTCGTTTACCGGAGTCCTCACAAAAATTATTCTACCTTAGGAAGCTCAAAAGAGAACGTGGATCCTTTCCCTTTTACGCTACTAACCGTGAGTACACCACCGTGTTCCTTAATTATTCCAGAAGAAATATACAGTCCTAACCCGTGACTCGATTTCTTTGAGCGCTTTTCAATAAGTGAGAAGCGGCTAAAAAGCTGCTTCTGGTCTTTTTTTGCAATGCCCACCCCAGTGTCCTCAACGCTTACAATCACCTTTGGGCCTTTTTCTTGAATCCTCACAACAACTTTATCGGCACGGGGAGAGTATTTTATGGCGTTAGAGATAAGATTGACCAGTACTTGGCGAATGCGCACAGCGTCACCCATAACCTTTCCATGAGAGCGCCCTTTTTTAATTATGCGGTGCCCGTTATGCATGGAGACAAGAAAGTCGGCAATGACCACGTCCACAAGAGAGCCCATATCTATCTTTTCTTTCTCCAGCTTCAGTTTCCCTTCTTTAACAACGTCTGCGTCTAAAAAGTGGTGCACGAGCGTGAGTAAGTATTCAGTCTCGCTTTTGAGACTTTCAAGTGTGGCTTTTTTGAGATTACCATTCTTTTCTGAAAGTTGAGCGGCAAGAAGCTGGGTATAGATGCGAATAGCCATAATGGGAGCTTTGAGTTCGTGACTGATGACGGACGCAAGCTCCTCTTTTGATTTTTGCAACAGCCTGTTTTCTGTAACGTCCTCAATGGCAAGCAAGATAAGCTCGGTCTTGTATGCAGGAAGAATAAGACGGCGAGCATTGAGTTTCATGGTTCTCTCGCCGATGTTCTCAAAAGAGTGCGTCACCAAATAATCTTCAAGAAACATTTTTTCTGAAAGGACGGTGTCAAGCATCTCGCGAAGCTCGGGAATATCCCAATCTCCATCTCCCAACTCATACATCCGCTTGCCGAGCGTCTCTTTTGCAGAGACTTCAAACAACCGCAGGAAAGCGGGATTTGCGGCGTGGATGCAGAAGTTCTTGTCTAATACCAACATTGCCTCCCGCGCTGTCTCTACAATAGTCTGAGCATACATAGCAAGGTCCAGAAGCTCGCTCACCGCAAGCTCGCTCAGACGAGTGATGTGCTCTGGCAGAATCTGTACGCTTGAAGTATCCAGTATAGAAAACGGAAGATACTTGTGTACGTCGTTTGTTACCTTCTTTTTCAGTATCTTTTTCATAGGTAAGCCCTCTTACTTTCTCTCTTTTTTGTAGCACAGGCCCTATTTTATTGCCACTACACAAGAAACAGACGACCAATCGGCAGGCAGCTTGCTTTTTTACGCGCCAACTTCCACTTTAAACCCACCGTACGACATCCGCTTCATATCAAACGGCATAGGCACGTCTTTCCATTTTTCCTGGTTCATTAGAGAATCTTTCATGACCTTCGCGTTCACCTGATTGCGGTGCGTCTTTGATTTGTACGTAATGTACGAAAACCATACCGTCTCGTCCTTTTTGACTTTAGCTAACTTTGGGAAGGTCAGCGTCACAAATTCAGGATTCGCATCGTCCAGCATGCACTCCTTATAATCAAGCGCGCCATGCTTCATCCACACCTTCTGCGCTATCCGCGCCATCTTTTTATACTCGGCCACCTTCTTCTTGGGCACCACAAGCACAAACCCGTCTACATACGTTGTTTTATTTTTTGTTGCCATATGTTTTGTACTCTTAGATTCTTAAGAATTAAGAATTGATTACTTTGCGTTTTCGTTTGGCTCGTGCACCCCGAACGTGTTGCCTTCGGTGTCCAGAAAATATCCCTGCCACGCCATGCCGGGAATGGCAAACTTTTCAAGCGCGACCCTGCCACCTGCATCCTCTATCTTTTTGGCAGTAGCGTCAAAGTCGTCTGTGCCTACGGTGCAGACGTACGCGTTCGTTCCTTGTTCCGGCGCCAGTGCCCCCGCGGGGCGCTTCACCATTCCACCATTGATGCCATCCCCGCCCTCTTTTTTAGTAATAATGCCCACATACGGCTCCCCGCCCTCCATCGGCCACGCTTGGAACTCCCAGCCCAGCGCTTCCGAATAAAAGTTCTTGGCCCGCTCAAGGTCATCAACCTGTAGTTCAAAATGTATGACAGAGTTCATATTTTTGGTAAGAGAGACTTAAAAGTACCTTCCCACTATTGCGCTTTTATGATATTCTTGCAACCGCCAATGCAGTGCCGGATCGTCTAGTGGTAGGACGCGTGGTTCTGGTCCACGAAGCCGGGGTTCGAGTCCCTGTCCGGCAACAATACTTTGCCAAGACTACCTTGATAATACAACGTGAAAAGTTTCTCGTTTGGTGATAGTCCTAAAATGGCGGATGAACTACTCGAGCTTGTGATACAAGGACGAAAAACCGCCACTTCATGGGCAGCCGTTCATGGTCCGCTCAGCAGCGAAACAGGCAAGAAACAACTCATAAAAGATTCTCAAGGAAGGCCACGAGCAATAGTAGAAACACTCGAATTTTCCCTTCGCAAATTTAACGAAGTTGATGAGGCCTTTGCACGAGACGAGGGGGAGGGTGACCTGTCTCTTGCATATTGGAGAAAGGAGCACAAGCGGTACTTCACTCAAGAAGGGACATTCTCACCTAGTATGCAGCTTTATTGTCAGAGATTTAAGTTGATAGAGATAATCCCTGTCTGAACAGACACACCCCTTTCCCTCGTTCAGAGCAAAGTTTTCCACAGAGCATGTCAGTGGGGTTGCGGTTGACAAGATAACCTGCTAGTATTGCGCTACAGTATCCGTACGCATGAGGCGGACTTTTTTTCTGCCAAACATGCTTTAAGCGAACAACCACCATGGTAGACATCAAAAACCAAGATGTTACTCCAGAAGAGAACGACGAGACCACTGCTCCTGTAGCCCCTGAAGAGGGAGGCGGAGAAGGTACCGACGAGAACGGAGATAACACCGACGGTGGCGAAAACAACGACGGCAACGACGGAGAGGGCTCCGACGAAAACCAGGCGTAATTCGCCCCCAATCAAAAAACCCGCCAGGTGGCGGGTTTTTTGATTGCGCCATTCTTAAACGCACGCAAGGGCGTCTATTATATTCTTAGGTATCTTCGCATGGCAATGAATGAGGAGACCACGCCAAGCGCTACCCCCAACACTACCTGCAAAAGCAATATCTGCCACCAGTTCTGGGCAAAGTACTCTGACAGCTCTATGCCCGGTAAAAATCCTACCAGCCGGGGCGAGGTAAAGAAGACCACCGGAAGAAAGATGAGAAATGCAATAATAGCCGCCATCAGGCCATATAGCGCACCTTCCACAATAAACGGCCCGCGAATATACCAGTTGGAGCCCCCCACCAAGCGCATCACGCCTATCTCTTCTCTCATTGTGTAGATGGTGAGCCGTATAGTATTAAACGTCACCAGTATAGCCACCACCGTGAGCACAATGGACAGAATCAGCCCGGCTCTGCGCACAAAATCAATAATGCTAGAAAGACGTTCAATAACCCGCTGGTTCTCCCTAAAGTTCACCGAGTCAATCAGGTCTGCGAACCGGCGTGATTCAAGAAACGAGGCAATAGCACCATATTCAGAAATATCCCGCGCCTGAATGTTAAGGGAGGCCTGAAGCGGGTTGTCACCCACCTCATCCAACGAAGCAAGAATGAGCTCGTTCTCTGTATGTGTCTCTCTAAACCGTGTCAGCGCTTCGTCCCGAGAAACGTATTCAACCGTCTCAACCTCTGGGAACTGCTCAAGCTCCTGCTGCACGCTCTGAATTTCGTCTTCCGTAGTCTCAACCTCAAAATAGACGGTAATGTCCACCTTCTCTTGTAGGTCAGCAAGTACGGCGCCCGTGAGAGCAGAAAGGATAACCAGGCCCGAAATAAGCGCCAAGGTAATAACCATGACCAAGACCGTTGCTGTTGATATCCAGCGGTTGCGCCAGAACGAGAGCGAGCCCGCTTTGAAAATGCGTTTTAAAATTGTCATAGAGAGTATTTTCCTTTAGGATCGTCACGCACCAACTGCCCGCCTTCCAATACTATCACGCGGCGCTCCAGTGCGTTGATGATGTCATCATCATGTGTTGCTAAAACAACCGTGGTGCCAAGTTCGTTTATCTGCGTTAAAAGATTTATGACGTCCCAGGAGTTTTCTGGGTCCAGGTTCCCGGTGGGCTCATCAGCCACCAACACGTCCGGCCGGTGCACAAGCGCGCGGCCAATGGCCACCCGCTGTTTCTCCCCTCCTGAAAGCTGGTTAGGAAACGCGCCTGCTTTGTCTGCCAGCCCAACTATCTCAAGCACCTCCGGCACATCTTCTGCTATCTCCTCCTCCGACTTGCCTGCCGCTTCCATAGCGAAGGCTACGTTCTCATACGCGGTTTTTGATGAGATAAGTTTAAAATCCTGAAAGACAGTGCCAATGCGGCGGCGCAGATACGGCATATCCTCATCCCGGAGCGTGTTTATGGATACGTCCCCAACAACAACCTCACCCATGGTGGGGCGCTCTTCTCCTATAAGCAACTTTATCAGTGTTGATTTTCCGGCCCCAGACCGCCCTACCAGAGAAACAAACTCGTTCGGCTTTATAGAGATGGTCACATCTTGCAACGCAACCGAATGAGGCGGGTAGATCTTTGAGACGTTTTTAAAATATATCATCTGTCAGCTGAAGTAGCGGAAATATGGCGTCTGTTTCAAGCTTATATATTGTAGCGTACTCGCCAGTGCCGGACAATCGTAACACTCAACACCTAAGTGTTCAATTGACCCCTCACATGATTTGTGGGACCGCACAAGCAGCTCCGAAAAGTCTTCCCGCTTCTTTTATGTGACTCATGTGAAGGGTTGACGGATATTCGCCTCTATGAACTCGTCTAACGCGCCCTCAAGTACGGCTTCCGCCTGCGAGGTCTCATGGTCTGTGCGGTGGTCTTTTACCATCTTGTACGGGTGGAGCACGTACGAGCGAATCTGACTTCCCCACTCTGCTGCCATAGACTGGCCCCGCAAATCATCAAGTCGCTCCTTGTGACGCTCCTCTAGAAGGTGTGCCAGACGCGAGACAAGCATTTTCATTGCCTGTTCCTTGTTGGCCCCCTGACTCCGTTCAGACTGGGAAGCAGCAGCAATGCCTGTGGGCACGTGCGTAATACGTACGGCGGACTCCGTCTTGTTTACATATTGCCCACCCGGGCCACTGGAACGGTACGTATCAACACGAAGGTCAGTCGGGTCCAAATCTATCTCGTCCGGCCGGTCTATTTCAGGCATCACCTCAACCATGGCGAACGAGGTGTGCCGCAAACCCTGTGAAGAAAAGGGCGAGACGCGCACCAACCGGTGCACGCCATGCTCGCCCTTAAGCATCCCATACGCGAACGGCGCGATCAGCCTGAATGTCACGTTTTTCAGCCCCGCCTCCTGTCCCGCCGTAACCGCGAGCACCTTGAACTGCCACCCCTTCTTGCCCTCTGCGTAGCGCTGATACATCCGCAGAAGCATCTCAACCCAGTCCTGGCTCTCTGTGCCGCCCGCCCCGGCGTAAATAGTGACCAGTGCGTTGTGTGTGTCATACGGCCCCGAAAGAAATAACGTCACCTCCTGCGCGCGCACCTCTTTTGCAAGTTCCTTCACCCGCTCTTCCACTTCCTGCGCAAACTCGGCGTCCTCCTGGGCAAGCTGCAACAGGGCGGGCAACTCCTGTACCTCTTTCTGGAGGCCCTCCCACAACACAACCATCTCTTTAAGATGAGAAAGTTCTTGGCTGAGCTCTTTGGCACGATCCTGCGCGTTCCAAAACGCAGAGTCATTCATCTGCTCTTCAAGCGCCGCTATACGTTCTTGCTTTCCAGCAACGTCAAAGATGGTCCCGCATAAGCTGCGGGATTTTAGCGGTCAATTCGTTGATCTGCTCTTCTATCTCTGGTGATACGGACATAGGTACGAGTTTACGTATCTTTATGTGCCTTAACCGGGGCAAGTGCGGGGCTCCCCACTGATGCTGATACCACCCACGCACCCGCAGATCCCATCAACAGGTCCACCGTGGTGTCCAAGATGTAGTTGGGTTCAATATAGAGACCCACTGCCAGCTCAAAAATCTCCCATCCCACCAGCACTGCTCCCACGCCCAGAATATAGAAAGTAAAAGGGTTTTTTTGTGGAAAGCGGTGAAGTATGAAAAGCACCACACTTCCGGTTACAATACCGCTTAAAAAGTGGGGTGCGACATCAAACCATATTGCACGACTGTACAGGTCACCAAGCACGCCCGTGACGTGTACAAACATCATGGCAACCCCCGATGCCCCAATCCAATATGGAATTTTCTTGTCGTTCATTGATATGTTAATGATAGCATTTTTGAGCCGATGACCGGACTCGAACCGGTGACCTTAGCTTTACGAAAGCTCTGCTCTACCAACTGAGCTACATCGGCACGTCTATTTGACGGCAGCAAGTGAAGACAGTATACCCTATTTGTGCGCATTTTCCACACCTTAAAATTGACTTTGGGCAAGTATTCTTGTATGGTAAAAAGACACAGACGCGACAGTTCCCCTACAAGGAGGTAGCAGCCAGAACGCAGACTGGCACTCTGCAACAGTCTCTAGGCACTCAGCCTAGTGGTGTTCACGTAAAGTTTTTCCTCAAAACCCCACGGAGGGGACATGAGGAACCAGCCCTGGACCCGTGGTCTCATGGCGATGCTGGTGCCCATCGTGGCGCTGGCCGTCACGCAGATCCCGAGCGTCTGGAACAACGCTTCGCCCCCCGACCTGATCGCCGGCGGAGTCGCGGACGCGACCGCGACGATCACGTCCTACACGACGAACGACACGACGATCCACGCGCCCCCGGAGGTGACGCCGACCACCCAGAACGTGGCGACGATCAACCCCCTGGAGATGGCCAACTTCACCCACCCGGGTCCGATCATCGCGATCGACCCGGTCCGCGCCGTCCAGATCATGCGCGCGGCGACGGTGACGATCGACGAGGGTCTTCGGCAGGCCAACGACTCCGAGCCGTTCGCCGTCCGGAGCGAGAACGACGCTGCTCAGAACATCGACCGGACCAACCTGGACGTGAAGACGTTCGCCTACCCGAGCGCGAGTGCCGACGTGACGTGGGCCCTGGCCTCGACGACACGGCTGGTCCACGACGCCGGCGTCCAGACCGTGCCCGCCCACTACGCGGCGCGGGCCTGCTGACACGCAGCACGTCCACGGTCTGAGGATAGGGCGCTCCTTCCAGACCGTGCCTCCCACCTGATGATGCAGCGGCGGGGGGGGGGGCGCCCCCCCCCCCCCCCCCCCCCCCCCCCCCCCCCCCCCCCCCGGAAAAAAAAAAAAAAAAAAACAAAAAACAACAACACAA